>CANKNL010000075.1 GCA_947483345.1 Chitinophagaceae bacterium
TGCCGCTTTCTCAAAATTCAGTTTTGCGGAGGTATAGTCCTGTTGTTTAATATTCATGTCTCCTTGCTCCAGTAAGGCATAATAATTGGCAGCCGTATTTTCAGCAGATTTGTCTTTTTTACTTTTTTTTGTCTCTTTGCCTGAAGCCTCCGGATTTTTACTGACAATCATTTTTGCACTGGCTTGGTCTCGGATATGTTGCTCCAGTTTTTTTGTAGTGGAATAATCATAATCCATTTCTGCATCATTATTATAATCGATATTTTTCTTAAATACAATTACAAATTTGTGATTTCGGCCTCCTTCGGTAACCAGTAAGGGCGCTGATTTTGTCCTTTCTGTTTTTGCTATAATGGTAAAGCCCGTGCCGGCTGTTTTAAAATTATAAGGTGCATTGGAAGGAATCGTATTGAAAAAAGTGGGCAGAGTAGGGAACCTGACCATCACTTCAGCCTCTGCATTAACATATATGGTATCGCCGGCTATTTCAAGATCCTGAGCATAACTCATTTGAATGCCTATAAGCATGAACAAAAGTAGAAGTAGAAAACACTGCTTTATATAATTAGTCATTTGATTGTCACTATTTTAAGGGAATGCCAGTTTAAGTTAACAATGTAAGTGTTTTTAAAATTTTAAAAAAACAATAATTTCCTAAAATTAGGGTGTTAACGGGTTAATAAATTGATAAAAATGAAATCCGGTTTCACGTAGTGATTTTGAATTGCAGCTTTGCGAAAAATACAGGTTGTGTGTTGTTTAATTTACCTGCAGACGGCGTTTTGAAAAATGGTTGTTAAAACGAATCGTTGTTTAAAGGTTTTGTATAGCTTGTTGAGTCTTGAGGGGGCCGTTTGGTTAATGATATTTAATTTCTATGATATTAACACAACCATCTTTATCTCTTCGCATTTCTGCAGTCTTTATTTTTATTTTTGTCCGGCCCAATAACAACTTCCTTCTTTTCTTGCCACTGATATCTTCACATAACGCATTAAAGGTTATCAATTCGCCATTTAATATCACTTTAGTTTCTCCTTTATAGCACAGGTAATTATCAAAATCGGCGGCACTCATTTTTTTATCAATCACTTTTTCGAGGTACCCTTTAAAGGTTTCATCAGAAATCTTAACGGTTTGATTTGTGAGGGGCTGAACGCCTGAGGGTATCAATGGCTTAATATCATCAGGTAAATTTGATTGTACATCAGGAGCTGCCTCAACGGTAATTTCTTTACTAAATCGCTTTGTAAAATCATGATCCAGTGTTACCTGAATAAGGAATTTACCTGCACTGGGAAAAGTGAATTTAGCTGTTGAACCGGTGCGTGTCATTTTTGGATAATTTGGGATAGACCATTCATAAGCATTTGCAGTTACCATACAAAAGAATTGTTCTTCCCTTCCGGTCATTGTAGAAAATGGCCCCAGTATTTCTTCTCCAACCACCACATCACTGCCTTTTTTCTGAATGGCTTCAGCCTTAATTACAGTTATTAATTTTACCATTTCGCAAGCAGAACCGGTTGACGCCGTTATTTTGTAATTACCCGTCTTTAAAAAAACATGGTTAATGTCTTCATGCCCGGTTATTTTTTCAGAATTATCGCCAAAATCCCAGGTTAACTCGTCTTTATTGGTTGAAGAAATGAAGGTTAGTTTTTCGCCAATAAGATACGTGCTGTCGGTATGATTTGAAGTTGTTTTTATTGTGAAATTCACCGGCATACACTGAGATGCATCAATAAGTCTGTAGCTTAATAAGATTAGCGACAGTATTGAAATAATGAGCATAACAAGCCATACCCTGTAATCTAATCCAAGTAACTGCCTGGTAAAAATCCGGTTCGAAGTCATGATCAGTTAATTTGTTTATTGTTTACTTTGCTGAAGCATAAAAATTTGCTGTTTCAAATTCAAATTTTCCATCTTAGCTGCATCCAGTGTACTGTTTAAACCCTCAATTTGTTTACGCAGATCATCAGCATTTAAATCTTTACCGGTCATGTCACGTAATTGCTTTTTAGCCGTTTGAATATCAGATAAAATAAAGACCACACTACGGTACATGGTTTTATCACTGGCCGAATCTGCATCAATCTTTAAATTTAGTCTTTTAATACTCTCTGTAATTCTTCCGTCCAGTAAATCCGGTTTAAGTGCCTTGGTATTGATGGTATCAAGCATCCCGGCAATGTCTGACATTTGGGTCGTAAAATCGCTTGAAAATTCACGTTCTCTTGTAACCGTTCTCAATTCCCTTCGTAATTGCTCATTTTGTTTAAAAGGCACTTGTATACTAAAAAAAATAGTAGCCGTTATAATGATGATACACAATAAAAAAAGCAAGAGAAAATTAATAAAGGCTCTTTTTCTATCGTTTGTATTTAGGGGTTGCATGTTAAGCTATTTTAAATTTGAGTTGACGCATTCTATACTATTCATTATTTGAAATGAATTGCAGGTTATCCAAAAAACCTGCGTTTGGTTTTTTGATCTGAATCCGTTTGCTGTGGAACTTCTTCTTTAACAAAAATGCCACTCTCTTTCTTTTTCCCAATAAACTCGAGTTTACTAAGTGTTTCAAAAAGGCGTAAAGTGATTTTTACAAATACCACGACCTGTTGAATACTTTTATTGATATCATTGTTATTAAATTCAGCATTTGCCATCTTGCCAAGCATGGTTTCCAGTTCACCCTGTTTCAGTTCGCACCATTCTCCCAAATAAGTCATCAGTTCATCTTTTCCAGACCCTATTCTTAAATCAATACTGTTTTTCATCGTCCTTGATAAGCCGGCAATGCTCATGATCAAATCGATGGGCGGTGCATAAAGCATGGTGCTTCTGATGTTGGTTATCACCTGACTGATGTGCAGCATCACCCTGTCGCATAAAAACATCACCAGTTCAGAGATCTCATTTTGTTGTTTTTTAATAAATATTTTCTGAACAATTTGAGAACAATAGATTTCAATATCGGCAAAATATTTATCCAGTTCCCCGTGTAGCGACATGAGGTCGGGATGTGCATTTACTGAAAAACAAGGTGGCAAATAATCATCTTCAATTTTAAACTCAGTGCCATTTATCACGATCTTTCCTATCGCCATGGCATATGGGTGATGGGCAAACTCTCTGTAATTTTTATCACTTACTAATTGTAAAGAATAGGTAGGCAAAATAAAAGGCAAGCGTGGCGGCATTTCTGTAAGATCCGGACTGCCTGCAGGCTGTTTTTCAAATGGATGAACAAATAAGAAGACCCACCAGGCAGTATCTGCTTTACCGGAAGAAAAAGGAAACTGGGCCGTTAATATCTGACCAGCATCCGGCTGGCCGGCAGTTGATATTGCCGGTATGGTTATGCGCATACCACCAGAAGTTACTGCATTACAAGCCAGAACAGAAACCCTTAACGATTCCTGATTATCTAATGCAATTTTAACATTAAACGTGTTTTCTCCGGAGGCAGATGCGGGAACTATTCCATATCGTACGGGCGACAAATGAAGGGCTGTCATTTCTTGAAATTGATCTGTCCAGGCATTATCCTGATCAATAAAATGATTTTTATTGATTTTCATACCATCAATCCAGTTAACAGGAAAATATTTTCGATGCTCTCTCATATTAGTTTACGTGTCCGGTTTTATATGCGTTCACAAATAATCACTGTGTTTTCGGCAATCTTGTTTTCCCTAATAGTTAGTTCAGGATCCAATATGCGATGCGGCTGATACCATTTTGGTTTAACCCTAAATCCCCAACTATGCGGGCTGAATTCATTGTCTGAATACTGTATGGGTGTTTCTGTTTGAAAATCATTATAGTCATTGATAAAATGATAAAATAAATCGCACAACTTCATTGTTTCGGGCCCTTTTGCACGAAAATTGGTCTTTGAAACAGCGCTTGTGTTTTTTGATATTTCAAAGGCGATCACCAGAATTTTTTCATTCGCTTTTTCATCCGGCAGTTCAATCGGATTATTTAAGGGATATTGCCATAACGGAAAGATACTTTCAGGAATATGATAAGCCGATTCAAAAGTATATAAAACCATAACAGGAATAAAAAAGGCAAGCATACTCATCAGCATGGGAAAAAATAAAAAATGAGTATCCTTTAAAAAATATTGCAGACTGGAAAAAACAACAATAATAAAAAAGAGTAATGCAAAAATGAAAACAATTTCGGCAATGGCCACTTTCACTTTATTGCTGTTGTTAGAATAAAAATATTTATTATGAAAGAAAAAAACATGAATAATGCCAAACAGGAGAAAAACGGAGGTTAAAACCCAAAATATAATAAAAAGATGAGTAGAGAACAAGGTAGCCAAATACGCCAAAGCAGAAGCTGCTATTGCCGAAAGTCCGCCACGCAAAACGGGTTGTTTTGCACTAACAGCAAAACCCTGAGCCAAATTTTTTACGACCATCACCAAAACTATAGAGCAGGTAAAAAAAACGCCAATATAAATTAAAAATAATTTAATAACCATATGCTGTCTTACTTTAAGTAGCCAGGCATGCAAAAGCCTGTATATATAAACTGCTGTTCAAATTACACCATTTTATTTAGAAATCTTTGTTTGAAATATGGTTTATTTTATTTGTTGGTAACCACCATGACGGGTAAAATAAATAATCATAAAAAATGCTGATTTTAAGCCTATTTCCTCGATAAAACGGTATCATTCTTTTACTATCCGAAGTGCCGGGTGTTAAGTGGGCACCTAATACTTGTGGGTATTGAGTTTTAGTGCATTTTTCGTAGTTAGAGGAAAGGGGAAATTAATTATAAATTTTGTCAAAATGAAATCCCGATGACTTTTTATTTACAGCTACAGAAAAAGGGGAGGAGGGCGTTAAACCCGACCAATAAAACAGACATAAAACCTATTTATTTATATGAGAAGCGGTTAAAAGGACAACAAAACAAAACGGTAAAAAAAGCAGAGGAGCGGGCTTTTCAGATATAAAAACAGGAGGGACATGTCCCTCCTGTTTTTATGATTTACCATACCATTGTTTATTTATTTTGCTTAAATTCAGCTTTCCATTCTTCGCCATCATCACCTTTATAGCCATCCAGTTTAACAAGGAAACTTTTAGCAGGAAAAAACGGGGTGATGTGAATATCTAAAAATATATGATCTTTTTGATCCTCATCTCTTTCAAAACGGATGATCTGGAATTTTTCGATCAACTTATCAGCCCCCTGTATACCATCCAGGAATTTTACAATCTGCTTTCTTAAGTTGCCTTCCATTTTTGTATTCCAAAGTTCAAAAGCTCTTCTATTTAAAAAATCTGACATCACTTTTGCAATAAAGTCAAAAACACGAACTACTGAATAGGTTTGCATACCCAGGTTATCTCCGGTAAATAATGTTTTGGCAGAAAATGGCATTACTTTGCCCCATTCTCCCACAAGTGGTACCAGCCCTACATTTTCCAGTTCTGAGATATCGGCTTTTTTCATGTCAAAACGAACGGCATCTACTTCATCAACAGTGCCATAGGTTTTACCGGCTACCGGCTGAGACATTTTTGTGCAGTATATTTTTCCGGCTAATGCTGCTGAGCCAGGAACATAAATATCTTCTTCTTCTCCGATATCCTTATTTTTCCCTCTTCCAACAATATAATTACAGGTCATCATCACATTGGCCTTATGGGCATCACCACCGGTTAAATTGGCATCTGTAAACAGATCCAGTACATCATCAGGGGTTTCCACATTTTCAAAATCGGTGAGCATCATTACTTTATTGGCATAAGCAATTTTTGCCCATTTGTCAACCACTTTATTTGATTTCAGATACCCGGGAATAACCAACAGGGAATAATTCTGACGCAGATCAAGGCGATCATATTTTTGCTTTAATTCTTCTGAAACATGTTCAATAAATCGCGGTTCATCCAAATCGGTTAACTGGTCCATAGCCGCATTCATAATGGACACATTTTTTAGTTTTGCTGATTCTGTATTTTTATAAAATAAATTAACAGACCGGTAAGATTGCTCCAGTTCTTTTGTAGTTTCCAGTACTTTTTTCAAGTTACCTTTTAACAGCTTTTCGGCAATATCCGACCTTTCAGAACTTTTTTCAACCATCGCTGATACATTGTCAGAACTCGCTAAAAGTTCAAGCCACATATTGATTTTCTTCTTTAATTCAGCACGTTGTGCCTTTTTATTACTATCGGTAAGAAATATATTTTTCTTTGCTTTACGTTGAGGGTTTAAATTGTCAACGCCGTCTACAATCGCTTCCAGAAAATCGTAGCCACCTGATTTAGCCAGTGTGGTTAATGATTCTTCCATAGGTGCAATTGCAGCGGATTGCTGTTTATCTTCAGATTTAAATGAAGCCGCTGATGCTTCACCTTGTAATTCTTCGTTTGCCATATTGCTGATTTTAATATTTTTTTAAAAATTGAAAAACGCTAAAACGGTCAGTATATTATTTCTCGTCGAGCTCCGACACAAGGGATTTTAAAGCATTTACAAAAGCTGCTTTGGTTTCCGGATTTTGAATAACATTGGCCAGTGACTTATTGGATTTTAACTGTTTTATGATTTTAAGATAAGCGCCATATTCAATATCCAGGTTTTTTAAAAAAGCACTTTGATTAGTGAGATTTTTAGCATCAAAATCGCCCAAACCGCCAAATTGAAAATTTTCTTTAGCTGTGGAGCCATCTTCCCTGTCTAATTCCACATCGCAAGCGGGTTTAAAATGAGCAAAAACATCTTCAACAGTTTGAAGATCTTCTACAATATCTGGTTTAATGGGATCATCATAGGTTAGCTTTTGAATAAAAAGGGTTTTGTTTGGCGATATTTCTACAAAACCTTCGCCAGACTGATCCGGAGCTAAAATGGTTGTGGCTATACCTGGTTTAACTTGTGGCATAATTGTAAAGTTTATTTTATTTTTAGTTAATAATATTCAAAAACCGGTAAATAATTTTATATAAATATATTTAATAGTTCTTAGGTTTTTAAATTTTTATTCAATTTTCCAAACCAATTCTTCTTTTTTAATATCTGCATTTATGGTGTTACCCTTTTTTAACTCGCCCGAAATAATATATTTTGATATGGGCCTTCGGATTTGAGAGCGAATAACACTTGAAATTTGCCGGGCACCATATTTAGGTGTAAAGCCATGTAAGGCGAGGTATTTTTTGGCTTCATCGGTAATGGTAAATGCGATGCCCTGCTTGTCTAATATGTCCAATAAACCTTTCATTTGGATATCAAAAATACGAACAATACTGTTCTCATTAATTGGGGCAAAAGGTACTATTTCTGTTAATCTGGCCAAAAACTCCGGACGAAAATATTTTGTCATGATGTCCATCAATTTATTTGACCCGGGCATTTCGTTCTTTTCAAATTGTTCTGCAATCCATTCGCTGCCAATATTAGATGTAAAGATGATAAGGGCATTGGAGAAATCACCTTCTTTGCCCAGCCTGTCGTGCATATGGCCTTCATCCAGAATTTGTAAAAAAGTATCAAAAACGGATGGATGTGCTTTTTCAATTTCATCAAATAACAGGACTGAATAAGGTTTTTGGCGTATTTTATTGACTAAAACGCCGCCTTCTTCATAACCCACATAACCCGGCGGAGCGCCATATAAAAGGGCTGCAGAATGTTCTTCTTTAAATTCCGACATATCAAAACGGATCATGGCTTTTTCGTCATTAAATAGAAACTCCGCCAAGGATTTGGCCAGTTCGGTTTTACCTGTACCTGTTGGGCCAAGGAAAAAGAAAGAACCAATGGGTTGCCCTTTTTTATTTAATCCGCTTCTGGATTCTAAAATAGCTTCTGAAAGGGCTTTTACAGCATGATCCTGACCAACAACCCGTTTCTTTAGGTAGGTTTCCATATTAAGCAAGCGTTCTTTCTCCTGAGCTTGTATTTTACCAAGTGGAATGCCTGTTTTATAGGATATGACAGAAGCAATATCATCCTTATTCACAATATCTTTCTTAACATCTGCTAAAAGACTAAGTGTAGCAAGACTTTCGGTTAAAAATTTTTCAAACTCTACTGAGCTCTCAAATTTATCGGCTTGAGAAGCATCCTCAAGTTTACCTAATAAAACCGGACTTATCTTGGCCTTCACCAAATTATTAAGCCATTTATATTCTGTAAATAAGTCGTGTTCCGGTAATTGGGCCTCATTTAATCTTAAGTCGTTCAAATTAATTGTTAACCCTGCCAATTCAGTCTGATTGGTATCAATCATCAGTTTAATAGCCGCCATGGTTCTGTCTAACAGGTCAATGGCCGCATCTGGTAACCGCCTGTCTTTTATATACCTTTTTGATAAACGTACGCATTCTTTTACGGCCTCATTATCAATCTTTAACTGGTGATGTTCTTCAAATTTTGAAGTCAGGCATTGTAACATTTTAATTGCCGATTCAGTATCGGGTTCAGGAACAGATAACACTTCAAACCGCCTGGTAAAGGCCTGGTCTGGTTCAATTATTTTCCTGTATTCATCATTGGTTGTAGCACCAATAACCGTTATTTCGCCCCTGGCTAACTCTGGTTTTAAAAGATTGGCTGCACCGCCACCCATTGAGCCTTTACTATCTAAAAGAATATGTATTTCATCAATAAAAATGATAGCTTTTGAAAATTGCTTCACTTCCTTAATAATATTTTTCAGTCTGTCTTCAATCTCGCCTTTGTATGAAGCCCCGGCGATTAAAGATCCAAGATCTAGTTCAAATAATAAGGAATCCTGCAGTTGCACCGGTACTTTTTTATTTACGATATCCCTGGCCAATCCGTCTATCAAAGCCGTTTTGCCAACGCCAGCTTCGCCGGTTATAATGACATTCGGTTTGGTTCTTCTACAAAGTATCTCCATCATCATCCGTGTTTCTTTATCGCGGCCAATGATGGGATCTGTTTTATTTTCTTTTACCAGAGCAGTACGTTCAACACAATATTTATACAGTGCCCCGGCTGCTGTACTGGCAGGCCCTTCAGGTTGTGCAATGGCCTGCTGGAAACTGTCTTCTTTAAAATAAACTTCCAGTATTTCCTTTTCTTTTACAGGAAATGTTTTAAGCTGTTCATTTGTAAACCCGACGCCTGGTTTAGACAATGCACATAATACGCAGATAGGAGAAATCAAATCTAGCCCCATTTTTATACGCACATTATCAGCTTCGTCGAATACCATTTTAACGCCCTCATCACCAGTCACTTTATCTTTAACCTGCGCCACCTTTGGGTATTCATCCATTCTTACTTCTGCCCATTCCATTATATAGCCCGAATCTTTACCAATTGAATCCAGGAAATTTTTTAATCCCACTTCTTTATGTAACATACTTCTAAGCAGATG
Source organism: Chitinophagaceae bacterium (assembly GCA_947483345.1). Classification (GTDB taxonomy): domain Bacteria; phylum Bacteroidota; class Bacteroidia; order Chitinophagales; family Chitinophagaceae; genus Ferruginibacter. The sequence goes on from CANKNL010000075.1 coordinate 9,395, forward strand.
CGCAGGATAGAAAAATTCATTGCGATATTCTTTGGCAAGAGATTGAGAAATTTCAATGGCCGTTTTAACAGACTCATTCAGCGTAAGTGTAGGCATAAACAGATTTAATTAGCAGTTAATCAAAAACCAATACAATGTACCAAGAAAAAAACTTAAAATCAAAGAAAAGGCAGATTCATATCCAGATTTCTTTTATCCGGAAAAGCGACAATAATGATATGAAGCTTTAAAAACGAAGGTTTTTTAAAATAGAAAAATACATTTTATGTTCTTTTTAGAAAAACTGATTGTATTTTGTGATACCAGATTTACATTTTTTCTATCATGAATATTATATATTACAAAATACCGCTTCAACTATCTGCTTTACTGGAAGGTAATGAATTGTCTAATTGCGATTTAAAGGATTCTATTACTAACACTCTGGAACTGATCATCATGACCAGGTTTGGAGAACACCGGTATGACCCAAGTTTTGGTTGCGAAATTTGGGATCTTGATTTTGAATTGATTGTGAGTGAGAACAAATGGGAAGAAACATTGCGGCAGTCGTTATTACGATCCATTACATCGCATGAACACCGGTTATCGAATATTCAGTTAAAAGTTGAGATCAATGAAATTGAAAAGTTTCATTTACTAAAACAATATGCCGAAATTAAAAAACGGGTAGATATTCAACTTAGCGGAACCATTCATAAAACGGGTGAATTATTTACTTTTAATAACAGTTTGTTCCTTAGTCCCCTCTCTGTTGATTAATATAAAAAAATAACGGTATGTTTTCAGGTTTAACAAACACAAAGGAAGTCATCAGGAACAGGATGCTGAAACATGCATTGAATTATTGGAATATTAAAAATACCGAAGATCTGGATCCCATTGTTAAACTGATACTGGAAGCTTTATCAACTGAATTATACAACCTGGGTAATGAAATAAAAGATTCAGAAGTTAGGCTGCTGGAAAAAATTGCTAATCTGCTGGCGCCCGAATTTTTAACTTGCCCCAGTCCGGCACATGCCATATTACATGCTAAACCAGTAGAAGCCCATGATGTAATCAGTGATACGGATCATTTTTATGTGCAAAAGAAAATATCCTCAAAACAAGATGAAACACTGGATAAAACCATCGATGTGTTTTTTACACCTGTTGACCAGGTCAGGCTTTATAATGCGGCTGTAGCCTGCCTCGTGACTGGCAATCAGTTTTTTAACATAGACCCCAATTACAACAAACAAATTGCGGCACAAACGCTCGGTGGTAAACACACAGATAATAATGTACTTTGGCTGGGTATAGCGATTGATGATAAGATCGAAAATATAAATAACCTGTTTTTTTATTTCGACTGGAAAAATACGGAACTGCAATTATCAAATCTTAATTATCAGCTTTTACCTTTAAGCAAATGGTATTTAAATGAAACAGAAATACATATTAAGGAAGGTATTCCTTATGAAAAAAAGCCGGTCACCGATCTTTCGGTAAAAGATCTGTCATTAGATTATGATCTGCTTGCTTTAGTTGAAACTGATATTAAAAACCAGTATGAACGAAAATTTATTACCATTTCAGATGACCGGCTTAATCATGTAAATAATCTTAAGGTTAACTATCCGCAGGCTTTTACAGCTATTTTTTCTGAAGCCGACTTGCAAAAAATGAGTCTCAAACTACTTTGGTTAAAAATTGTTTTTCCGGTGGCATTGCCAATTGGTGCACTGGACGAAGTGTCTGTTTATACCAATAGTTTTCCAATAATGAACCGGCAGTTGAATGATCTTAAATACCGATTAAAAGGCGGCAGTAATATCATCCCTTTAAAAACAACCGGGATGGAACAATTTCTTTCTGTAA
>CANKNL010000076.1 GCA_947483345.1 Chitinophagaceae bacterium
ATGTTAGCCGATACCCAAAATTTTTTACTGCATAGTGTTTATACAAACCCAAATGATGATTTCTTTGAAGCCCTGGCGCAATATCTTGCCCAATGCCTTGATATGGAATATGTTTGTATTGATAAGTTGGAAGGTGATAACCTTACCGCCCAAACGCTGGCCATTTATAATGCCGGAAATTACGATACTAATGTTTGCTATTCCTTAAAGGATACACCCTGCGGCGAGGTTGTACGTAAAAAGATTTGTTGCTTTCCGCAGGATGTATGCCGCTTATTTCCAAACGATGCGGCACTGGCCGACATAAAGGCAGAGAGCTATGCAGGTACTACGCTTTGGAGTTATGAGGGTAAGCCGATAGGGCTTATAGCCGTTATCGGGCAAAAGCCATTGTCCAATCCTGCTCTGGCAGAGGCCGTACTTAAACTGGTGGCTGTGCGTGCCGGGGGTGAACTGGAACGTAAAGAAGCTGGTGAACAATTAAGGTTTAAAGACATTCAGTTTCAAAAGCTTTCAGAAAATGTACCCGACCTTATATTTCAATTTACACGCAGGCCCGATGGAACCTACTGTGTTCCGATAGCCTCATCCGGCATTAAAAATATTTTTGGTTGTGAGCCCGAAGATGTGTTGAATGACTTTACACCAATTGTCCGGGTTATTCATCCCGATGATGTCGAAAGGGTAATAAATGATATAGAAAATTCTGCAAAAAATCTATCCTTATTCACTTGTGAGTTTAGAGTACAAGTTCCGGGCAAGCCTGTTCAATGGGTTTTGTCCCGATCAACCCCCGAGCGATTGGCGGATGGCAGCATAACCTGGTATGGATTTAATGCTAATATTACCGAAAGCAAAATAGCAGAAGAAAAATTAATTCAGCTGTCGCAGGTAGTGGAACAAAATCCGGTATCTATTGTCATCACAAATATCCAAGGCAATATCGAATATGCAAATCCGAAATTTTTGGAAACTACCGGGTATCAGTTGGATGAATTAATAGGTAAGAATAACCGGATATTAAAATCGGGATATACAGTAGCGGCAGAATATAAACAACTGTGGCAAGCCCTTAAATCAGGTAATAGCTGGCAAGGGGAGTTTCATAACCGTAAAAAAAATGGGGAATTGTATTGGGAGACGGCCAGCCTTTCGCCAATAAAAAATGCACAAGGGCAAACAACTCATTACCTGGCCATCAAAGAAGACATCACGCAACGCAAGTTAACAGAGGAGGCCAGAAAAAGGGCTGTGGAACGCAATGACCTGTTGGTATCTCATGCCCCTTACTGTATACATGAAATTGATTTGTCGGGTAACCTGATCGCTATGAATCAATCGGGTTTACAAATGCTGGGGCTGCAACAGGAGAAAGACATTATTGGTGTGCCTTATCTTAATGCGGTGTGTGCCGACGATCTGCCCCGTATTACCCAAAAGTTGCAGGACGCTTTTAAAGGCCAGTCCTCTGTTTTTGAGTTTGCCTCAGGCGATGGAAAATACTATCAATCCAGTTTTATTCCCTTGCCCGAACTATCGGGGAAGATCGGTCATATTATGGGTATTTCCATTGACATGACAGATCAGAAAAATAATGAAGCCCTGCTAAAAAAACAGGCGATTGAATTAAAAAGCTCAAATGATGAATTGGAAAATTTTGCTTATATAGCCAGCCATGATCTGCAGGAGCCCCTGCGTATGGTCAGCAGCTTTTTAAATTTATTGAATAAAAAACTGGACTCACAACTGGATGAGGAATCCCGGCAATTCATTCATTATGCCACAGACGGCGCCAACCGGATGAAAATATTGATAAAGGATCTGTTGTTGTTTTCGAGGGTGGGTGCCAATAAGGAACTGTTTTCTACTTTTAATATGTCGGATATACTGCAATACAGTATTCAGGTGTTAAAAGATAAAATTGATGACAGCCGGGCGGTAATAGATATACAGGCGATGCCGTTAGTAACCGGAAATAAAACCCTTTTCAATCAGTTATTTGTAAATTTGCTGAGTAATGCCTTAAAATACCATAGTGCCAAACAAATAAAAATTGACATTGGATTTACCGAAGATGAAATGGCCTATACTTTTTTTGTAAAAGACAACGGCATTGGTATTAAACCCGAATATTATGAAAGGATATTTGTTATTTTTCAGCGCCTGCACAATCTGGTGTCCTATTCCGGAACCGGTATTGGCCTGGCTATTTGTAAAAAGATAGTGGATATTCACCGGGGTAAAATCTGGGTACAATCAGAACCGGACAAGGGCACTGTTTTTTATTTTACCTTACCCAAAAAACTAAATTAGTAGTTATGAATAAAGAACTAAGTATTTTACTGGTAGAAGATAATGAAGGTGATATTGTACTTACATTGGAGGCTTTAAAAGAAGCCGGCGGAAACACCGGAGTAACGGTTGTAAAAGATGGCGAAGCAGCCATGCAGTACCTGCATAAGAAAGATGCGTATATCAATGCCCTTTTACCCGACCTTATTTTGCTGGATATTAATTTACCGAAAATGAATGGAAAAGAAGTACTGGTAAAAATTAAAGAAGATATAAACCTGAAGATGATACCGGTAGTGATGCTCACCACATCCGATTCGGAAAAAGACATCCTGTTTGCTTATAACCATGGCGCCAATTGCTATATTACCAAGCCCAGCGACTACCATCAATTTTTAAAAGAGGTACAAAAGATCGTAGAATTTTGGATGCATATTGTTCATTTACCTAATAAAAAGTTTTATGAACAGAGAGATTAATCCACTTCGGTTTTTAGTTATTGAAGATAACCCCTGGGATTCTATTTTATTAAAACATGCCTTAGAAATAAGTCAGTTACCCATCAGTACCATAAGTTATGCCGAAACGATGGCCGAAGCCCGCATACTGGTAAATGAAAACAGATACGACATCGCTTTGCTGGATCTTACCCTGCCTGATAGTTCCGGTCTGGATTCTGTTAACTCCTTAAATAAACTGATACCCGAAACCCCCATAATAGTACTCTCGGGTTTAGCCACTATCGAAATAGCACTAGAGTCCATTTTATTAGGCGCGCAGGATTATCTGATAAAAGGGGAGTATGATGAAAAACTATTGTCTAAATCAGTTCAATTCGGTATTGAAAGAAAGAAATTATTAAAAAATCTGCATGACAGTCTGGTAAGATATGAGCTGGTAAACAGGGCCACCCAGGATATTATTTGGGAATGGGATATTAAAAAAGATGAAGTAATCCGAAACGAAGCCTTTACAATTATATTTGGATATGCCAACGACCCGGTTAAAAACAATCATGACTGGGTCATGAGTATAACACATCCCGATGACCGCGAGCAGTTAAAAAATAGTGTTCAAAATTGTATTGATCATAAACAGGAGAACTGGGAAGAGGCCTACCGCATCAAGGATGCTTATGGGGTCTATCGGGAGGTTTTTGACAGGGCTTTTATTCAGTTTGATGAAAAAGGCAATCCGGTAAAAATGATCGGTTCATTTACCGATTTAACAGACCGGAGAAAACTGGAGAAGGCCTTGCATGATCAGCAGCTTAACCAGCAAAAAATGTTACTGGAAGTGAATATACAGGCACATGAAGATGAGAAGAACGAATTGGGTAAGGAACTGCATGATAATATAAATCAGATGCTGGCTACCGTAAAAATGTACCTGGGAATGATAAAATCAGGGCGTAGTATTCCTGATTTTGATCTGGTATCCAAGAGTTATGATTATCTTGAGCAAGCAATTATTGAGCTGCGTAAATTATCGCACTCTTTGGTGCCGCCTTCGCTGGGCGAAATAGGACTGGATGAAGCCCTGCATGCATTGGTAAATGACATCAATGTAGTTCAGGATCTTGACATCCGGCTGCTCATTGATAAAAAGTGTAAGTTGTTGCACCTCGACAAAAAAATGGCCTTAATGATCTTTAGAATTGTTCAGGAGCAATTAAGCAACATCACTAAATATGCCCGTGCTAAACAGGTTATCATTACTATTAAAAAGGATAAAGAGGAACTGCGTTTAATGGTAACCGATGATGGCATAGGGTTTAATGTACTCGAAGCCGGAAAGGGCATTGGATTAAAGAATATGGCCAACCGGCTGGAGTATTATGCCGGTAAACTTAAAATTATTACAACGCCCGGAAAAGGTTGTACCATTGAGGCAACGATACCGTTTAACTTTAAAAATAAAACCATATGAAAAAAATGACCCTGGCCGCCATCGATGATCATAAATTTATCAGAGAGATGTGGACCATGTTATTTTCGGGCCATAACGACATTGAATTTGTGGGCAGCAACGGCAGCTTTGAAGGCGGTTTGGAACTGGTAAAAAATAAAAAGCCTGATATCATTTTACTGGATATTAATTTACAGGATAAGTCGGGTATAGATGCGGCGCCCATCATTAAAAAACTGTCGCCGGGCACAAAGATCATTGCTGTGTCCATGCATAGCGAACCGGTGTATGTTAAAAAAATGCTGCACCTGGGTGCCCGGGGCTACATCACCAAAAACTCATCTCATAAAGAGGTTTTTATGGCCATTGATGTGGTGATGAAAGGCGGTATTTATATCTGTACCGAAATTAAGGATATTATTACCGAGCAGGTTATCAACAATGAAGCGGATGCACCCGATGTCCGAAACCTGTCTTTTCGCGAAATTGAAATTGTTAAGTTCTTAAAGGAAGGTCTCACATCAAAAGAGATCGCCGAAAAAATAAATGTGTCCTGCCGTACCGTAGAAGTACACCGTCATAATATTCTTAAGAAGCTGCAATTAAAAAATACCTCCTCGCTTATTAATTTTATCAATACAACCGACCTTACGTTTGAGTAGCAGTTGGGAGTGGGGAGTGGGGAGTCGGGAGTTGGGAGTCGGGAGTTGGGAGTCGGGAGTCGGCAGTTTTCCTCCGCGCCTCCGTGTCCCTGCCTGCCGGCAGGCAGGTCTTTAGCCTCTCCGAGGCATTAAAAGATTAACTCCGCCAACGGGTTCTTTTAGTTTTATTATTCTGTTTCTCAGCAACGTCCTCGCCAAGGATTTCTATGACAAAACAAAACTAATTTAAGCTGTCTTTTTCACATATTCTTTATCATTATTAACAACTGCTACAACTCTTGCTAACAATTTAAATCGCACGGCATTAATTACACTCATTTTAGGTTTGCCTTCTAAAACTTTTCTTTCATAGTATGTTTTTATTTCCGGATCACATTTTATGGCGGATAATGCTGCAAGATGAAGATTTGTTTTTAGCTTCTTATTTGCCATATGACTAACCTTTGTTTTGCCTTTAATGCTGATGCCGGATTGATAAGGGAAAGGTGCAACTCCACAATAACAGGCTAATTTCCTCTTTCTCAGCAACGTCTCTCCAAAGCCCTGTGGGTTAGCCGAGGACGTTGCGTCTGTTAAGAGAAGCCTTCTTTTGTAAACCCCATTTCTTCCATATCCTTAAAGTTTGTAACCGTGTAAACTACCTGCTCACCGGCAATATAAAATTTCGCAGAAATAACGCAACGTCCTGGCCAACACACAAATCCGCGGAGAGACGTTGCTAAGAAAAAGGCAGCCTTAGGTATAAAAAACTCTTTTAACCCGTTGGGGGAGTTATTTTTATTTGTCCCGTTAGGGACAATAGATTGGTAGAAAAAGAAGTAAGAACGTAAATAAATGCCATAGGCATGATAGAAGATTGCATTGTTCTGTCGTGTTTAGTTTATTTTTAACGCTTAATCTATCACCATCTTTCTTATTTTTAGTGCATGAAATTTCAATTCTGGACCATTGGTAAAATTCATGAGCCTTATGTAAAGGCGGGTGTTGACTTATTTACAAAACGCATTTCCAATTATTATCCGGTTGACTGGACCATTATTCCGATGCCGAAAAATGCAGGCAAACTCAGCGAAGTGGAACTTAAAAAAAAAGAGGGAGACCAGATTACCGGTGCCTTACAAAAGGAGGATTACCTGGTTTTACTGGATGAAAGCGGCAAACAATTGAGCAGTGAAGAGCTTGCCCATTTTATTCAGTTAAGGGCCAATGACAGTATCAAAACGATTGTGTTTTTAATTGGAGGCGCTTATGGGGTAAGCGATGCCGTTAAGCAACGGGCCAATTATCAATGGAGTTTATCAAAACTGGTTTTTCCCCATCAACTGGTAAGATTGATTTTATCTGAACAGATCTACCGGGCCTGTTCCATCAACCGACATGAAAAATACCATCATAGTTAACCAAATGATTTAGATTTACCATTTACAAAAACGGTTAAACCCATTACCATGAATTTTCAGGATTACCCTATCACGATTGGTTTAATAATTGCCAATGTCATTTTTTCTTTGATCGGCTTTTCCAACAGTGACCTGTTAGATAAAACCATCATGTGGCCGTATCGGGTTGCCCGCGAAAACCAATACCTGCGTTTTATTACATCGGGGTTTTTACATGCCGATTACATGCACCTGATCTTTAACATGTTTACACTTTTCTTTTTTGGCCGAAACCTGGAGTTGTACTTCAGCTATTATGGCCTGGGGGGCAACTTTTCTTACCTGGCCCTCTATTTTTTAGGATTGATCATATCGGATATACCCAGTTATATTAAACATAAGGATGATTATCATTACCGGTCATTGGGTGCCTCAGGCGCCGTATCTGCAGTGATTTTTGCCACCATCATCTTTAGTCCCTGGAGTTCCATTTATATTTATGGTGCCCTAAAGATTTCGGCAACGTTGTATGCGGTACTGTATATTTTTTACTGCGTGTATATGGGCAAAAAAGGTGCCGGCAATGTCAATCACGATGCCCATCTCTGGGGCTCTTTATTTGGGTTGGCTTTTACCCTTGCTTTAATTGCCTACCTGCAACCGGCCTTGTTTACCGGCATCATTGAAGAATTAAAACACCCCAGTCTATTTGGTAACGGATAAGGTTAGTTGCAATTTGTTTTTTGCAGGGTCGGTTATTTTAAATCGGTCATCAATGCGCAGACCAACCACCCAGATGATCTTTTTATCCATTTCAATCACCCAGGTTTTTTCTTTTTGGGTAAGCGATAGTTTCTGATCGGTAAAAAAACGGTTGAGTTTTTTCTTTTTTTGCATACCCAACGGATAAAAATAATCGCCGGGTTTCCATTTGCGGAGCAGCAAAGGAAATTTTATGTCTGCAGCATTTAATTGCGCTATGGATTGATTAGGTATTACTGACGCTTGACTATCGGCTATTTTTTTAACCTGTAAACTACCCATTGCAAATGGCCAAATGCCTTCTCCTTCAATTAAACAAGTTTCTGCCCGGGTATTATCATTTGGTGCAATGATAAGCCAGTTACGGTTTTTAATGATGCGGTGTGTGGCAGACTGTAGGTATTTACCAGATTCACTTTTTAATAACCCAACCACTTCTTCCGTTTGGTGTGCCGTAAAACCATAATCTTTGATGATCTCATAAATGAGGGTGGACAGGGCTGCCGTTTTCAATAATTTCAGCACCGGTATATGTATTTCGTTTCCCTTGTGTTCAAGTAATTTTTTCTTTGCCAGGTTTACAGACTCCTGGTACAGCAATTCAATTTCCCTAAACCGATCAATATTATTCAGTAGGTTATCCGCTACCTGCGGAAACACTTTTTGCAGATCGGGAATGAGTTGATTACGGAAATAATTACGGGTATATTTATCAGCAGCATTGGATGCGTCTTCAACAAATGACAACTGATTTTCAAGTGCAAATTCAATCAGTTCTACTTTTTTTGCAAACAGCAAGGGACGTATAACATGAGCTTGTTTTGGTAAAATCCCGTGCAGGCCGCCAATGCCCGTTCCCTTAAAGAAATTCATTAGTAATGTTTCAATATTATCATTAGCATGGTGGGCAGATAAAAGCCAGTTGCTCGTTGCCCGTTGCTCGTTGGAGACTTCAGGATTGAAGTCATTTTTCATTTTTATTAAGAGTTCATTAAACCATGCGTAACGTAAATCTCTTGCGGCAACCTGAATGCTTAATTTGTTTTCTGCAGCGTATTTTTCCGTTTCGAATTTCTTTACCAATACCTCAACTTCATATTTTTTGCCAAGTGCTTTTACAAAACCTTCATCACGGTCACTGTCTGCGCCCCGTAATTGAAAATTGCAATGCGCAATCATAAAATCATAATTGGACTGTTTACAAAGTTCACACAGCGCAACAGAATCTACGCCCCCGCTAACGGCCAGCAGCAGTTTATCTTTTTGTTGAAAAAGATTTTGCTGTTTAATGTATTGCTGAAATGCTTTTAACAAATCCATTTGTGTGAATTAAAATTAAAAAGTCAAAAGTCAAAACCAGATCCGCAACGTATTTGCTTACTTTATACTTTTGACTTTTTACTTTATTGGTTATTCTTCAATATCCTCCAAAGCCCCCTGCAATTCCATATGCGTATGATGATCGTTGGCTTTTTTAGCTTCTTCCATGCCTCTTTTATATATTCTGATCGCTTTATCAAAATCGCCAACCCGCTCCAATAATTTGCCCAAATGATAGTAAGAACCGATATAAGTGGGCTCCCGAAGCAGTATTTCATTAAACAGTTTACGGGCCTCCTCATCCTGATCGATCTTTATATATTCCAATGCCAGTGCATGTTGCAGAAAACTATCCTTTCCGGATGTTTTCATGTACTCGAGTAATTTTTCAATCCTGCTCATACCTCAATAATTATTTTCTTATTTTAATTAAAATTAATCATCTTCTCTTATCTTTGCATTAGTTGCATAAACAACTTATTTCAGCATTTTAAAAATTTACTGCATGAAGATCTTAGTTTGTATCAGTAAAACGCCAGATACTACGGCAAAAATAGCCTTCACCGATAACAATACGAAATTCGCTGCTGAGGGTGTACAATGGATCATCAATCCCTACGACGAATGGTTTGCCCTGGTAAGGGCTATTGAACTAAAGGAAGCCGACCCAACTGTGCTGCTACATTTAATTACAGTTGGCACTGCAGATTGCGACCCCATCATTCGCAAAGCCCTGGCTTTGGGCAGCGACGAAGCTATACGGGTTAATGCCGACAGTCATGATAGTTTTTATATCGCTTCACAAATAGCTGAGGTTGCCAAAAAAGGCCAATACGATCTCATTTTTACAGGTAAAGAAACCATTGACTACAATGGCTCATCAATAGGTGGCATGGTTGCCGAAATCCTTGAACTTCCTTTTGTTTCCTATGCTGCTAAATTTAACCTGGAAGGAAACACCGCCCTGGTTGTGCGGGAAATAGAAGGCGGGGAAGAGACCTGCAAAGTTAGTCTACCCCTTGTAGTTAGTTGCCAGAAAGGGATGGCCGAACAACGCATACCCAATATGAAAGGTATTATGGGTGCCCGTAGCAAACCGCTTTCTGTTGTTGAGCCCATAGCGGTTGAAACGCTAACCAGCATTGCTTCATTTGAGCTTCCGCCCGCAAAGGCAGGCGTAAAACTGGTTTCTGCTGATAACCCCGAAGAATTGGTGAGGCTTTTACATGAGGAAGCGAAAGCTATTTAAAACCGGGTGCTGGCAGACCTAAAGAAGTCAAAAGCAGAGATGAGGTAACGGTGAATCTGAATTTAGTCAATAAGGCTTTTTTTCATCCTTACGTCGCTCACTTAAACAAGTAGTTCTTAATTAAACCTATAACATGCAAACCGGCCGCTGACCAATCGGGGCCAAAATTTATATTTTATGAGCGTACTACTATTTGTAGATCAATCTGAAGGCCATATCAAAAAATCATCTTTTGAAGCCGCCTGCTATGCATCCAAAGTGGCAGCGTTAATGGGCACAACTGCCGAAGCCATTGTTTTAGGCCAGGTGGCCGATGATTTAACAGCGTTGGGTAAATATGGTATTAAAAAAGTGCATACCATAAAAAATGATGCCCTTAACCAGGTGGATGCACAGGTATTTACCAAGCTGATAGCGGATGTTGCAAAAGCGGTAAACGCCAATCTGGTCATCTTCTCCAATAACTTTAATGGCAAGGCCATTGCACCCCGTTTAAGTGTAAGGTTAAAAGCAGGTTTGGTTTCGGGTGCCGTAGCACTACCCGATCTGAGCAATGGATTTACAGTTAAAAAAAATGTGTTCAGTGGGAATGCCTTTGCCTATGTTTCAATAACAACTGATATTAAGATCATTTCACTTAATTCAAATTCGTACAGCATCAGTACAACAGAGGCTGTTGCAGAAGTTAGTGAATTTGCCGCAACCATTGATGTAGCAAAAGTGCAGGTAACGGCAACAGATAAAGTCATTGGCGAAATTCCATTAAGTGAAGCCGAAATTGTAGTGAGTGGTGGGCGTGGTTTAAAAGGACCTGAAAACTGGGCACTGGTTACTGATCTCGCTAAATTATTAGGTGCGGCTACAGCCTGCAGCCGCCCGGTTGCCGATAGCGACTGGCGGCCACATCATGAGCATGTAGGACAAACCGGACTGGCCATTGCCCCTAATTTATACATTGCCATTGGCATATCTGGTGCCATACAACACCTGGCCGGTGTAAATAGAAGCAAGGTGATTGTGGTGATCAATAAAGACCCGGAAGCCCCATTTTTTAAAGCTGCGGATTATGGTATTGTAGGCGATGCTTTTGAGGTGATGCCAAAAATTATTGAAGCCGTTAAGAAATTAAAACAGGCCTGAATAAAATAAAATATCGACCAACCTTATATTTATAGCCTTTCAACTTAGTTTTGAAAGGCTTTTATTTTATCTTTGCGTTTTACCTACTGCTCATTTTTTGAACTGCCGATTTGGATATGAAAAAAATAGAACTGGAAATAGTGGCTTTATCACACAGCATTACGCAAACTCATTCCTATGCTGTAGTATTGGGAGAAATAAACGGATTACGCCGTTTGCCTATTGTTATTGGCGGGTTTGAAGCACAGGCCATTGCGGTGGCACTGGAACGCATGAATCCCAGCAGACCTCTCACCCACGACCTGATGAAGAATTTTATGATGGCTTTTAATGTAGAATTGCATGAAGTGGTGATCAACGATTTACAGGAAGGTATTTTTTACAGCAAATTGGTTTGCAGTTCGGCCAACGATACGGTTGAAATTGATTCAAGAACTTCTGATGCCCTTGCCTTAGCAGTACGTTTTGGTTGTCCTATTTACACTTTTGATACCATTTTAAATCAGGCCGG
>CANKNL010000077.1 GCA_947483345.1 Chitinophagaceae bacterium
TAATAATCCTTCAGCATATTGCGAATCCTGAAATGCAAAAAAGCCTTCACTTGCCGGAAACAATTCTATACAATCAATTTTACGGCCGATACTTTCAAAAAGTTTGGCTTTGTAGGGTTCAAAATTAACACCGCCTTGTACCATCAGATTAAAATCAGGAAACAGTTCGCCTACTTTTTTTCCGCTTTTTTCAATCAGCCTGTCGAAGTACATCTGCATCCATGGCGGAATGCCGCTGATGAGGGTCATGTGTTGATTGATGGTTTCTTCTACAATTTTGTCAAGCTTTTCTTCCCATTCATCAATACAGTTGGTTGTAAAAGAGGGCAGTTGATTAGCTCTTAAATATTTGGGTATATGATGATTTACAATGCCGCTTAATCTACCTGTGGGGATTCCTCCTACTCTTTCCAACTCCGGAGAACCGCTTAAAAATATTAATTTACCATCTGCGAATTTAGTGTTACCTGTTTCTGCCATATAGCATAATAAAGCATTACGGGCGGTATTAATATGGTTGTGAATAGAATCTTTGGTAATCGGAATATATTTTACACCGCTGGTAGTGCCGCTGGTTTTAGACAGATAAATGGGTTGACCTTTCCATAACACATTATGAGTGCCCTGTTTTATTTTTTCGATATAGGGTTTGATGGCCTCATAGTCTCTGATAGGTACATGCTTTTTAAAGTCATCGTAATTTTTTATACCGTTAAAATCATGATCTTTTCCAAATACTGTTTTGGCTGCCACTTTTATCAGGTTATTAAAGATTGTTTGCTGATCAGCCTCAGCGGTTACCATTCCTTTTTTAATCTGCTTAACGATGTATCCGGCAAAAGGTTTTGCCAACAAGGATTTTATCTTCATTACAATGTATTCAGTAGGTGGTTGCGAATTTACGTTGTTTTATTAATGGAGAAAAGTAAAGATTTATTACTGAGCGGCTATTTACAATCACAGGCCCATTCTGTTTCCAGATCAATGACTGTTACGACTACCAGTGTATCTGCATCTTTAGGTGCAAACACAATTCTTACATGCTGTTTATCATGCGTATACCCTTCAACAGGATAGGTTTTACCTCTCTTGTCTGATTGTATTTTTTTTACATTTACAATGCCGTTTTTTAGTATTTCCTTTATTTCCGATTCATCAATTTTTCTGCAATCCATTCTGCATTTGGCATGTTTACTAAAAATGATCATGCTGGCATGGCGGTTAAAGTCATCTATATCATTAGCCCTGCCATCTGCAGGTAACACAGCAGGCACCGTCATGCGGTCTTCCGTTTGCACGGTTGGGTATTGAGCAAGGGTTGTGCCACGTTGATTTTTTTTGATGAAAAACAGCAATAAAGCGGCTGCTATCAACATGATAAAAGGAAGATATTTTTTTAGCATGTTGCAAGTTACACAATGATGGAACACGGATAACACAGAACTGACAGATATGTGCAGATAAATCTGCGTTAATCTACGCAATCAGCAACATCTGCGTTCTATTCATTAATTTTGCCTCAATGAACAAAACAGTAGCATTACATACACTGGGCTGTAAACTCAATTTTTCGGAAACCTCTTCCCTTGGAAGGTTAATGGAAAATGCGGGTTTTGAAAAAAAAAATTTTGATGACGTAGCTGATGTGTATGTGATCAATACCTGTTCTGTAACAGAAAATGCGGATAAGGAATGCCGGATGCTTGTGCGCCGTATACAGCGAAAAGCCCCCGAAGCTTTGGTGGTTATAACCGGCTGCTATGCACAGTTAAAACCAAAAGAAATAGCCTCAATACCCGGTGTAGACCTGATTTTGGGGGCTGCAGAAAAATTTAATATTGTAGCGCACATCACCGATATTACAAAAGGTGATAGCACCAAAATATGCAGCTGCGATATTGAAGATGTTCATGAATTTACCGCCTCTCATTCTCTTAATGACCGCACCAGAATATTTTTAAAAGTGCAGGATGGTTGTGATTATAACTGTTCGTTTTGTACCATCCCAATGGCCAGGGGTAAAAGCAGAAGTGACAGTATAAGCAATGTTATTGCCAATGCAGAAGCCATTGCCGAACAGGGTGGCAAAGAGATTGTATTAACCGGCATTAACCTGGGTGATTTTACCTCATCCCCGGCCCTTCTCCAAAATGAAAAGGGTGTTGCGAAGACCAAGCTTAATAAGCAACAAGCAGCAGGAAATTTCTTTTCATTAATTACCAAATTGGATAAAGTTGAAGGCATTGAGCGTTTTCGTATTTCGTCTATCGAACCTAATTTACTGACTAATGAGATCATAGAATTTGTAAGTAAGAGCAAAAAATTTATGCCGCATTTTCATATTCCTTTACAAAGCGGCAGCGATAAAATACTGGGATTGATGAAGCGCCGTTATAAAAAAGAACTTTACAAAGAACGGATAAGCCTCATCAATACCATTATGCCGCATGCCTGTATAGGTGTTGATGTTATTGTTGGGTTTCCGGGTGAAACAGATTCAGATTTTATGGAAACCTTTAATTTTCTGCATCAACTGGATATTGCCTACCTGCATGTATTTACTTATTCGGAGCGGGCAAATACAGCAGCAGCAGATATGGCCGCAGTTGTTCCGGTTAATATCAGACATGAAAGAAATAAAATTTTACGAAACCTGAGTTATCAAAAAATGCAATATTTTACAAAGGTGCATATTGGGGAAACCAGGAAAGTGTTGTTTGAAACAAAAAACAAAAATGGGTTAATGGAAGGCTATACCGATAATTATATTAAAATAACAACCCCATTTAATGCGTTATGGGAAAACAATATTATTGAATGGAAAATATAAATCACGATCAACTAAATAAATACCAGGTTACTGTTCATTTTAACATGGATGATGATTTTATGGCATTTGTGCCACCGCACAGGGTGTATATCAACAGCCTGATCGAAAAAAACATCCTTGAATACTATACGGTGAGCATGGAAAGTCAGAAAAGCTGGATGGTTTTTAATGCAGCCAGTAAACTAGAAGTAGAAGAATACCTGAGTAAATCACCTTTATACAGATATTGGACAATTGAGATCGATGAATTATTTGTGTATGATGGTCAGTCTTACAGATTACCTGCAGTTCAGTTAAATTAATTTTTGAAAATATTTTGTAGAAAATATTTAACCCTTATCTTTGCCGTCCGAAAATTAAAGGGAGTTTAGCTCAGTTGGTTTAGAGCATCTGCCTTACAAGCAGAGGGTCGGCGGTTCGACCCCGTCAACTCCCACAAAAGGTTCACAGGCTGTGAACCTTTTTCTATTTCAGGCGGTTATTTTGTTCATTTTAGATAAAATTCAACCTATTTTTGATAAACGAATGGCCACTAATACAAATACCAAATTTAAGGATGATACAGATACACTGATTGTAACTGATACTTATTGCAGCCTTATTGTTTGGAATGACGAAGTAAACACATTTGACTGGGTCATTGAAACCTTAATGGCTGTTTGTGGTCATTCAACCGAACAGGCCGAGCAATGTGCCGTTATTATTGATTCAAAGGGTAAATATGCTGTTAAACAAGGCCGTTATGATATTTTAAAACCACAGTGTGATGCGATTACCGAAAGAGGCATTAATGCAACTATTGAAGTGATCGCAAATTAATTTTACATGTACCTCCTTAATAATGAATTATTTTTTCCGCCCATAGCCATGGCTGATGATGATGGTTTACTGGCCATTGGCGGCGATTTGAGCACAGAGCGATTATTGCTTGCCTACCGAACCGGCATTTTTCCATGGTACAATGAAATGGAACCCATTTGCTGGTGGAGCCCTGATCCCCGTTTTGTTTTATACCCCGCTGACTTAAAAATAAGCAGTAGTATGAAAACGATCTTACAAAATGGTAAATACAGATTCACCATAAACCGGGCTTTTACACAGGTGATACAAAACTGCAAATCCATTACACGAAAAGATCAGGAAGGTACCTGGATATCTCCTGCCATGCAAAAAGCCTATTCCCTGTTACATGAATTGGGCTATGCCCACAGTGCCGAAACCTGGATGGATGGCAAACTGGTTGGTGGGTTATATGGTATCAGGCTGGGTAACCTTTTTTTTGGAGAAAGCATGTTCAATGTTAAACCCAATGCCAGCAAATTTGCCTTTATCAATTATGTACAACAGTTACAAAAAGAACATGTACAATTGATCGATTGCCAGTTGCATACCGCTCACTTGGAGAGTTTGGGTGCCAAAATGATCTCCCGCAAATTGTTTACCGACATACTTGCTGCAAATACAGGCACATAATTTCCTTATTTTTGTCTATATTTTAAAAAAACCGACTATGCTATTTGAACTCACCGAAGAACAGTTAATGATCAAACAGGCTGCAAAGGATTTTGCTGTAAATGAATGTCTGCCGGGTGTTATTGAAAGAGATGAACACCAAAAATTCCCAAAAGAACAGATAGAAAAATTAGCCGACCTGGGTTTTATGGGCATGATGGTAAACCCTGAATATGGCGGCAGCGGGTTAGATACCATCAGCTATGTGTTAGCCATGGAAGAGATCAGTAAAATTGATGCCAGTGTAAGCGTTTGCGTGAGTGTTAACAACAGCCTGGTTTGTTATGGTTTACAGGAATATGCATCGGAAGAGCAGAAACAAAAATATTTAGTGCCGCTTGCACAGGGTAAAAAAGATGGCAACTTGCATATTGGCGCCTTTTTACTGAGCGAGCCTGAAGCTGGCAGTGACGCTACATCGCAGCGTACTACAGCTGAAGACAAGGGCGATTATTATTTATTGAACGGCACCAAAAACTGGATTACCAATGGCAATAGCGCCAGTGTTTACCTGGTCATTGCTCAAACAGATGTGAGCAAAGGAAGCCGTGGCATTAATGCATTTATTGTAGAGAAAAATTGGGCCGGAGTTGAAGTTGGTGCCAAAGAAAATAAACTGGGCATAAGAGGAAGTGATACCCATAGCATTTTATTTACTGATGTTAAGGTACCCAAAGAAAACAGGATTGGTGCTGATGGGTTTGGATTTACTTTTGCCATGAAGACATTGGCCGGTGGCAGAATCGGCATCGCAGCCCAGGCATTGGGTATTGCCAGTGGCGCTTACGAACTGGCACTGGCTTACAGCAAACAGCGTAAAGCATTTGGTACCGAGATCATGAATCACCAGATCATTCAGTTTAAACTGGCTGATATGGCCACCAGGATTGAAGCTGCACGTTTACTTTGTTTAAAAGCCGCCTGGGAAAAAGACAATAAAATGGATTACACTTTAAGCAGCAGTATGGCAAAAGTATTTGCCAGCGAAACCGCCATGTGGACTGCAACAGAAGCTGTTCAAATACATGGTGGCTATGGTTTTGTAAAAGAATACCATGTAGAACGCATGATGAGGGATGCAAAAATAACACAGATCTATGAAGGTACGAGTGAAGTACAAAGGATTGTAATAAGCAGGGCGATACTAAAGTAGTCGATGGTCAATAGCCTAATAGTCCATAGAAGAGTATGCTGCTATGGACTATTTTTATTTATACTACCGTTAGTCCTGATTTTGATTTATGCCATTTAAGTTTGAATCACTGAATATCTGGAACAAGGCTCTTGACCTTTCTGTTGAAATAGACCTTATTGCCCATTTTTTTCCAACATGGGAAATGTTTACTCTTTGCAGCCGGATAAGAAGGGCATCAGATTCAGTCGTGCTGAATATTGCAGAAGGCTGTACCGGCCAAACCAATCCGGAATTTAAATAATTAGTTGCTTGTTTATTGCGAAAAGAAAAGGTTATTTGCAGGAAGGTACTTTTATAAAATATTACAGTGAATACGAAGTGCTGATTAAAATGATTACCGGTTGTAGAGATAAACTATCTTAAATGTCAATAACCTTTTAAGACAGAACGCTCCAAACTATTGACCATATCACCATCGACCATGGACTAAACTATGAGTATCAACACCAAAAAATACCAGGAAATTACTACTGAACTTAATGGCAAAGCCACATTGGTAGCCGTTTCCAAAACAAAACCTGCAGAAGAGATACAAGCCTTGTATGATTTGGGCCATCGCGACTTTGGCGAAAACTATGTACAGGAGCTGGCTGATAAATATGAGCAACTACCCAAAGATATCCGCTGGCATTTTATCGGCCACCTGCAAAGCAATAAAGTAAAATACATAGCGCCCTTTGTGCATTTAATTCATGGAGTTGATGGTTTAAGTTTATTGAAAGAAATAAATAAACAGGCATTAAAAAACAACCGCATTATTGATTGCCTGCTTCAAGTACATATAGCCAGGGAAGAAACTAAATTCGGGCTCAACAGTGATGAACTGCAAGCCCTCTTAAGCAGCAGTCTCTCTGAATTAAAAAATATACATATCTGCGGTTTAATGGGCATGGCTTCCTTTTCTAACAACCTGGATCTTATAAGCGCTGAGTTTCAATATTTAAAAAGCCTCTTTGATAAATATGCGGCATGGCCAACTGCCAACTGCCAACTGCAAACCCTCTCCATGGGTATGAGCGCTGACTACAAGATCGCACTGGAAGAAGGCAGCAATATGGTTCGTATCGGCAGCCTGTTGTTTGGTGATAGAAATTAATGCTTAATCTCTATAGAAATAGTATCATCAATAACAGCTCCGTTTTTATCAAAACAATATTTCATTACATAATTTGTTTCTGCAAACGGGCAACACATTTTGGTGCCCCTGCACCGATATTCTGCCTGTGCACAACCAGTTTTAACATCATATACGATGATACCTGTAACCTGGCAATATTCGTTGTTTTCACACCACTTCTCTTTAAAACCAATCACCTGTATTTTACCGTCGGAAATTAAATCTTTAATCGCTTTATAAATATCTCCTCCTTTATCTGCCACGTCTTTTACTTTCTCAAGCAAGCCTCCGGCAAACTTTACTCCTCCCGATAGAAAAGAAGTAATAATTCCCCAGCCCAGTTCTCCAACATCACCTGCATTTTTTTCTGTAGTATAGGCTTTAATGCAATTAATACAATTTTCACATTGAAAATCCATCTTGTTTTTTCCTTCGGTATTTACATCAGCCCATTTCTGCATGGCAATTTTTAAAGCCGTACGGGTTCCGGCAGTTAATACCTTTTCATCTCTTTTACCTCCCTTGGGGACTCTTACATCTGCAAAAACCGGTGGATTATTTTCCGGAAGATCAAGATTTACATTTATAGTAAACCTTCCAGTTTTAGCACTTTGTAAAACAAATCGCCGGGTAAAAGTTTCGGTACCAGCCATATCAGGTGTCAGTAAAATTAAAAAATCGTTTGAAGGTTCCATATTAACAACATCTGTAGTCATGTTTACCAGTGAAAGCTTTGCCGTGTCGGGCAAATGCTGAAGCCCTGTTATCGAAACTTCCAGGTAAGTTTTTTCACCTTTTACCAGATTGGTTTTCCCTGCATTAACATTTAATTCAACACATGATATCTTTTGAAAACAGGCAGGTTTGTTCTTTTCCATAACCTCCAGTACTTTTTCCCCTTTTGTATCGGGGGGAATTTGCAAGATGCATTGCCTTGGCGACTCCGCTAATATTTCTATTGGTTTGAAATCTACATTACACTTGGTATTACTGCTATTCCCATCAAAAGGTCCTGTAATCCTTAATGGTGCTGCCGTTAATACATGTGTTGGAATTTTACATTCTATTGGCGAAGCTTGTGTTATACTATTTTTTGTAGATTGTATGATTACCTGTGCGGTATTTTCACCGTTGCCGTTAATTAAATTCAATTCACGCTGCTGAACTATACTTTTATCAATACTGCATTGAAAATTTTCAAGTCCATCCGAAACAGGTAAATTTTGACCGTTAAACGCTACCATGTGTTTTTTTAAGTCAGCCAGATTTTTAGCTATTTCTTTTTTATTCCCTCCTGCAGCTTTTGCAATTATGGCACCCGATATCACATCTCCCGGACTGATATCATCGGGCAAATAAACTTTAATAATTCCTGCAGGCAAATTAAAAATTGTTGTAGTTAACCCTTTTTGGCTTGAGACCGTTTGTGCAAAACTGCAACTTAAACTTACAGCTAAGACCATACTGAATATGAGATAATATTTTTTCATTGAAAACGATTTTAGTAAAGCTTAAAAATGATTGTTAATCATAATGACATCTGGTAACTGTTAAAGAATGCTAAAGGTAAAGTCAAAAGAAAAGTACAATTAATTATACGCAATGTCAAGCTAGTTATGATTTTATTTAATGCTATAAAGTTGCCGATTTGTTAAAACCTTAACAATCAAATTAAAATGCGGCACGATATTGTATCGTTTGTCTTTAAACAGATAACTTTGAGATGAACAATACAATTAACATGTCGGCAACTTTTGAAACAGAAAAAAACAGGAAGGCATTTGTTTACACAGCCATCATCTGTGGCTCTTTATTGTTGATTGCCTTGTTAGTGTCATGGAAATTACCACAGCATCCACCGCAAATTTTAATGGATCTTATTGAAATTAACTTAGGTAATGATGATGAAGGAATGGGCGACGTTCAACCCTTGATTAAAGGAGAGAAATCACCGGCAACTGAACCGGCACCACAACAACAATCTGCTGCAGTTAATACCTCAAAATCAGAAGAAATAAAAACAGAAGATAATATTGATCCGGAATCAGCACCGGTAACCAAACCCGTAAAAACTCCGGTAAAAGTAACAACACGGGCTGTTGTTCCTACGCCTGTGCAACCTGCTCCCAAACCACAAAAACCAAAGATTGCCGGCTATAATGGTCCTAAAGCCGGTACCGGCAATGGTGCAACAGAAGACAATGGCTACAAATACCAGGGCAATAAACCAGGCGGCAATGGTGATGCCGGCAGCCCCAATGGAAAACCCGACAGTTATGGAAATACGCCCGGCGGAAAAACCGGCGGCGGCGGATTGCGTGTTTCTAAAGGTGACCGCAGCATTGTGAACAATTATATTTTTATGGGTGAACTGCCTCCGGCCACTATTAATGCCATCATTAAAGTTAATCCTGCAGGTAAGGGCATATTTGTAACATTTGATAAAGGATCAACCAGTACCGATTTAAAGTATGCCAATAAAATAAGAGAGATTTTGCCCAATATTGAATTCAATAAGTCAGATCATGAATCGCTTGTAACCGTTCCTTTTAATTTTAGAGTCATGTAATTTTTTGCACGCAAAGACGCAAAGGCGCAAAGTTTTAATAATAAACATTAAACCCTTTGCAAACTTCATCATTTAGCGCCTTTGGTGATTTTTTTGCCCGGCATTTTTTCCCTGATTGAACTTCATTGGCGACGCTCCGTTAAAAAGTTGTACTACTATTTAGCTTTACCTACATTTGCTTAGTCTTAGTACTAAGTGCTAAGTACGCAGTACTAAGAAAATGACTTACCCGCAAACATTAGATTACCTCTACGCACAACTGCCCATGTACAGCCGCATTGGCGCGGCTGCCTATAAAGAAGACCTGCACAACACCATTGCCCTATGCAATGCCATCGATAATCCGCAAACAAAATTTAAAAGCATCCATATAGCTGGTACAAATGGCAAGGGCAGTACCAGTCACATGCTGGCGGCCATATTACAACAGGCTGGTTATAAAACCGGGTTATATACATCGCCGCATTTAAAAGATTTCAGGGAGCGGATAAAGATCAACGGACAAATGATCAGCCAGGAATTTGTGGTTGATTTTGTAGAGCGTATAAAAACGATATCCGAAGAGATCAACCCCTCTTTTTTTGAGCTGACCGTTGCCATGGCTTTTGATCATTTTGAAAAAGAGAAAGTAGATATCGCCATTATTGAAACGGGCCTTGGCGGCCGGTTAGACAGCACCAATGTGATTACACCTATCCTATCGATTATTACCAATATTGGATACGATCACATGGATATGTTAGGCGACACACTTGAAAAAATTGCAACAGAAAAAGCCGGTATCATTAAACCCCATATACCGGTTGTTATTGGCGAATATTTGCCCGAAACAAAAAACATATTCATCAATAAGGCACTGGCATGCCATGCACCCATTTATTTTGCACAGGATGAATATGAAGTTTCAAATGTCACTTACAACTTGCAATGGCTGGGTTGTGATGTTACAAACACAGAACATCATCAGACTGAATCTTTTGAATTGGATCTGAACGGACTTTACCAAACCAAAAACATACGCACTGTTTTATGTGCCGAAGGGATTTTGATGCAACAGGGTTTCCGCATTAAAAATGCAAATGAAAAACAAGCACTCAAAAATGTAAAAAAATTAACCGGCCTCTATGGCCGCTGGGATGTAATCAGCGATAAACCGATCATCGTATTAGACGTTGCTCACAATGCAGATGGCATAAAGCAAATATTACAACATACGGCATTGGTGAGTAGTGAGCCAATGGATTGGCATATCGTCATCGGCCTGGTAAAGGATAAAGATGCCGATAAAATATTTTCAACTTTACCAAAAAATGCCATTTACTATTTTAGCAATGCCCATATTGAGCGGGCCATACCTCATGGTGATCTAAAAGAAAAAGCGGCCCTTTTTGGTTTGCATGGCAACAGTTATGATGATGTAAACACAGCCATACATGCTGCAAAAGCAAAGGCCATGCCTGAAGATCTCATCCTTGTTTGCGGAAGTGTATTTTTGATTGCCGAAGTAGATACGGATCTATTTCGCCGCATTTAATTTATCAAATGCATAAAACAGGCAGGTCGTATGTAACGCCTGTTTAAATTCATTTTTCATCAGCATCTCTTTTACGGCTTCTATTGAAAAAAGTTGTATTTCTATGTCCTCATGCTTATCCAATTGCTGGGCAGACATCAATTTACCACCAGTTGCCAGATAAAGGGCTGTAAAATTATTTAGTACACCAGGGTTAGCAGCTACCTTTCCCAGGTATTTAAAATCTAAAAACCGGTAGCCCGTTTCTTCCTGTAACTCTCTGGCAACAGCTATTTCAGAAGATTCACCTGCATCAATAAAACCACCCGGCAATTCCAGTATGCTGTCTTCAATAGGATGCCGGTATTGTTTTACAAGAATCACTTCATTGGTTTCTGTGATGGCCA
>CANKNL010000078.1 GCA_947483345.1 Chitinophagaceae bacterium
ATTGATTGTTCTGGTCGTTAACGTGCCTATGGGTGTTTTATCGTACTGTGATAAATTGAGGTGAAGGATTTTATTGTATGTACTTACCCGCATATCTTTTACCACACTTTGTCCAAGCGATGCGGTAAGAAAAGTGAATAAGAAACGAAAGACTGTTTCAAGTATCAGCAAAACAATCTGAAAAAGGGTGATGGCTATAATAAAGCCACCTGGGCCATTTATAAAATGAAAAGAGCCGTTTCCCTTAATGCCATCATTAATGGTAAGTTGAATCAAAAAGGGTCTAATAGGGGCCATAATGGCCAGTATTATGGCTAATAGTAGTGAGCCATAAAATTTATTTTTATACGGTGCGGCAAATAGGAATACCCTGTGCAGTAATGAAAAGTTAAAGATTTTTTTTTTTGCTTTTGAAGGATCCCGCATGATGCAAAAGTAAATGATTACGCGTTCAGGGTTTACAGGGCCCGATAAATATTATCAACTGCCCATCCATAGGGCAATCTGCTCATTATTCTTCGATCATATTATTATAGCCTTTTAAAAAAATGGCACCCAGGTTTTTATAGGGTGGTATATAAGCATCCCAGCTTTCCAGGATAGAACTGACCGGATCACCGGCAAATAATTTTGTAAGCGTTGTCCACATGTTTTGCCAAACTAATTTATTACCCGATTCAAAAGTTTGGTTTAAATAATTAAGTATTGGGCGGTTGATATCACCCGCACCTATTTCTTTGGTAGATATGATATGGGCATCGGGATTTATCCTGATAATATCATTTAAATTTTTAAAGCCGCCGCAAGACCCCAGCATCACGATTTTTGCGCCGCCCGCCATGCGTTTGATTGTTCGTGGCAGCCAGTAACTATGTCCGCGGTGAACCACTATCGCCGGTTGCATATTAAGCTCTGCCAGGTAATTATTCAAATGTACTTGTGCACTGTCATCCAGGTTGGCATCATTGTCGAGCGGCCTATTGGCAAACACCCAAACCTGTCCTTTTTTAGATCTTATTTCATACCATTCTGCATTGGATGTGATGGTCCAATCTTTGCCAGAAAATGAATTAATAAAGGCAGGGAAAAAAGTTTTTCCATCTTTATCGCCATACCAATAAACCTGTTCAATAATTCTGCCACTGTCATCCTGTAATTCTTTATTTTCAATTTCATAAATGGAAGGAATACCCAATAAGCCGGTCAGATTCAAATTGTTACTGGTATCTGCCGATAAAAAAATGGTTTTCAATAAACCATAAATGGTTTTTCCTCTGGTATTATTTTTTTGGATACAGTCGGTTTCATTTTTGATAACATATCCCAGTATAGTGCTTTGTAAATTTTTATTGGTGATACTGCTGTAGGAATCTGCCACATCAATGGCATCTTCCAGATTACCGGTATTATCCAGATTGGCGATAAAGCCACGCATTAAGGTTTCTGAATTATTTTGAGGCATATAACTTAAAAAATTATCCAGTTTGTTATAATTGGCCAGCATTTTAATAAACTTTTTAAAGTAATCAAAATGTACCGCCAGCAGTAGCGAATCCGTTTGGGCATCTTTACCCAAACGTTGAATAAAACGGGCATATGTATGTTTAAAACTGGATGTGTAAATGTCATTTTCACTCATGACCATCATAAAGTATAAATCAACTGCCGATAAGGAATCAATGGCACGCATACGTATATTAATATTGATGGCATCGTGCAACGTATTAATGGGGGTAACAAAATGCTGAAGGGATTTATTTTTTAGAACTTCCCGTAATCCATTTGCGCCAAACATGGCTATGGGGGTATCTTTTACCGGCGATACCAGGCGTTTAAAATAGGTAATCTCTGTTTGCACCAACAGTTTAAAATACCCGATACTGTCATAACCTATACCATCTTCGCCCACGTATTTTTTTAAGCTTTCAACTGTTTTATGGCCTTTCAACAGGTCGTCTAAAAACGGAAAATATAAAAGGGCATTGGGAGTTTTAGTTAATTCTACAATTGTTTTAACTACCGGGCTGGTATTCCGGTAAATTAACATACCCAATACGGTATTGGGGGCCTGTGCAATATTATAGATGGCGGTTGGGTTATACTCACAACTTTTTACAATCAACGCATCGGCAAAAGGTTCGTTTATATAGGGCTCGATGGTTTGAAGTATTTTATCGGGATATAAAACACAGTACTTGACGTACAGTAATTTTTTACTGGCAGTATATCCTGCGTTATCTGTAAATAGGTCTGTTAATATTTTGCCGGTGGCATAAGATACCTGATCAATTTGAGATACCATACTGACACTGTCAATATTGGCTTTCATGATGTTCTCAAAAGAT
The DNA here is from genome assembly GCA_947483345.1 of Chitinophagaceae bacterium. Lineage (GTDB taxonomy): Bacteria > Bacteroidota > Bacteroidia > Chitinophagales > Chitinophagaceae > Ferruginibacter. The sequence continues at coordinate 2,346 of CANKNL010000078.1, forward strand.
TCTACAAGATCGGTTGTTTCAACCGGGTTAAAGGATTTTGAACGCCAGCCGTATTTAAAAGCTTTTAACAGGCTTTCGATATAACTGAGGTATTTTATTTTTTGATTATTGGTAACTATTTTTTCATTCAATTCCACAAAAACCTGCAGGGTATCAATCTTTCGTGTTAAAAGACCGGTGATCACCAGATTCATTTCGGGTTTATGTGTGGGGCTTATCAAACCATCAGTTTTACCATCCAGTTGGTCCAGTATAATTTGTTCCTGATCAATTTTATCGTGGAAAAGCTGACGGTATATAGGAATAATAACCGAATCCTGTGCAGCAAAAACAGGGGTTACAGCAATTAACAACAAACAGCTAAATATATATTTTTTCATAGTACAATTCTGCAGCTCTGTATATAAAAATACACCAGTACAGGCATATGGTACGTTTTAAAGATGAAATTTATTGTTAATGCCCGGCATTCACTTAACAATTTGATAATACAAAACTGTTTATAAACTACGTTCCCCCTTAAAGGTAAAGACTATTTTTGTACTGTATGAGTATATCAAACACGGTTAAAAAAATACTGATTGCTGATGATGAGCCGGATATCCTGGAAATTATACAGTATAATTTACAAACGGAAGGCTATGAGGTAATGACTGCCAAAAATGGAAATGAAGCCATTGAACAGGCCAGGCGTTTTAATCCCGACCTCATCATTCTTGATATTATGATGCCCGGTAAAAACGGTATAGAGGTTTGTAATTTATTACGGATGCAGCCTGCTTTCAATGATACACTTATCATATTTCTTACAGCATTAAGCGACGAAGGAACCGAAGTAAAAGGCTTGGAAACCGGGGCAGATGATTTTATTACTAAACCAGTTAGTCCAAAAGTACTGGTGAGTAAGGTTAATGCATTATTCAGAAGATTTAATAAAGAGGATACGGGGATATTACAAATTGGCGATTTAAAAATAGACCGGGAAAAATACATGGTTAATTACCAGGGCAAAGATATTATACTCGCCCGTAAAGAATTTGAATTACTGGCTTTATTGGCCGGCAAACCAGGCAAGGTTTTTTTACGCAACGAAATATTAAATCAGGTATGGGGTACCGAAGTCATTGTTGGCGACCGTACCATTGATGTGCATATCCGCAAAGTGCGGCAAAAACTAAATCTGGATTGTATCACTACAGTAAAAGGTGTTGGCTATAAATTTGATCTGTAGAGGAAGTAAAAGTGAAAAATCAAATGTTAAAAGGCCTTAAAATTAAAGAGTCCCCCCTTTTAACTTTTTACTTTTGATTTTTGACTTGTACCTTGCAGTTCATAGCTTATTCATCATGCCTACATCAAAAAATTATTCTCCACAACAATTAGCCGCATTAACGGCATTGGGTTTGTCTGTGCCAATGGCCCTGGGTATTTTTTTTTTAAAACCTGTTTGGGACATTGTCTTAGTTTCATTTATTGTCATCTTTTTGGGTTCATACGGTTTAATCGTGTACACCCTGCAAACTTTTATTTACCGGAAAATAAAACTCATTTATAAGTTTATTTATCAAACCAAGGCCAGTAAAAAAGAAGAATTTTATTATAAAAATATACTGCCTCAAAAAAGTATAGATGAAGTAAGGGAAGATGTGGAAACCTGGGCAGAGCAGCGGAAGGAAGAAATTGAGCTGTTGCAACAAAACGAAGCCTTCCGGAAAGAATTTTTACAAAACCTGAGCCATGAACTGAAAACCCCCATTTTTGCCATTCAGGGCTATGTAGATACATTGCTGAATGGGGCATTGGAGAAGCCCGAAGTAAATAAAAAATTTCTGCAAAGTACTTCCCGCAATATCGACAGGTTGGTAAACCTGGTTGATGATCTGGATGCCATATCAAAACTGGAAAGTGGCGAACAACTGTTATTAAAAGATAATTTTATTATTCAGGATCTGGTAAAAGAGGTTTATGAATCATTGTCTTTTAAAGCCGATGAAAAACAAATAAAATGCAGTATTAAAAAAGGCTGCGAATTGCCTTTATCTGTTTATGCTGATAAAGAAAAAATAAGACAGGTATTTATAAACCTGGTTGATAATGCCATCAAATACGGAAAACAATACGGCACTATTGAAGCCAGTTTTTATAAGGTTGACGGTGCCCGGGTTTTGGTTGAGATCAGTGATGATGGTGCCGGCATATCGGAAGAACACTTGCACCGTATTTTTGAACGCTTTTACCGCACAGATATGGCCCGCAGCCGCAAAGTAGGCGGCAGTGGTTTGGGGTTGGCCATCTGCAAACATATTATTGAAGCGCACGGACAATCCATACATGTACGCAGTAAGATTGATGTGGGCAGTACGTTTGGTTTTACTTTACAAAGCAAGAAAGACTAAGGTATTTTATAGTCATTACCGATATCCTTTTTCGAATATTCAAAAACCTGCGCAACCTAAATTTACCAATAGGCATCAGCTGCAGTAAGTGGTCGTTCTTCAAATCCTCTTATTTTTAACGATCTGTAATAGCTTATACACCATTTCGGATAAATAATTCTGCAAGAAAAGCAGTGTATAACCTAAACTTAATATAGACGGCCAATAAACTGGATTAACTTTAGTAAAAACCTTGTACATATGAACTGGCTTGTATTGATTTTATTTGGTATTGGTGCGGTTGCATTGATCATTTTCCTGGTAGTGCGAAATCAGAAAGACGAAAAAGATTTTGAAAACCAGATCAATAATGATTATCATAAAATAAAGGATGAAGAAGGTGATACAGAAATTGATGAAGAGACCCGCTAACAGCATCCGTATGGCATTACAACTTATCCTCCAAATACAAGGAGATTCTGATATAACGGGTTGACTTAACCTTCACATAACATTGGCTTAAACATTTGTTTATAGTAGTTGCCTCACTTTGCCATAATTACTAAACCCAAAATCTCAGGCCATGAAAAATATCAAATACTTTTTTCTGGAACTTTCCGTGAGGATCTTTCTTCCCATGCTTTCTGCCTTTTATCCGGCGTTAAAATTTTATAAGATCCAGTAATGGATAAAATAAAAAAACGTAAGCTGGATATACTGGTTCTGTCTGATGTACATCTTGGTACTTATGGCTGCCATGCAAAGGAATTATTACTCTATCTTAAAACGGTAAAACCCAAAACAGTGATACTGAACGGCGATATCATTGATATTTGGCAGTTCAGTAAACGCTACTGGCCCAAGAGCCATATGAAAGTGATAAAGCATTTAATGCACTGGATGAGCAAAGGCGTTAAAATATATTATATAACCGGAAACCACGATGAGCTGTTGCGCAAGTTTGTTGGTTTTAAGATGGGCTCGCTTAAAATTGTAAATAAGGTTATACTGGAACTCGATAACGGAAAAAAGGCTTGGTTCTTTCATGGCGATGTGTTTGATGTTACCATGCAGCACAGTAAATGGCTGGCAAAACTGGGTGCGGTTGGGTACGACACGCTGATTCACATCAACAGATTGGCCAACTTTATTTCAGAAAAAATATTTAAAAAAGGGAAACTGTCTTTATCTAAAAAAATAAAGAACAGTGTAAAGAGTGCGGTAAAATTCATTAACAGTTTTGAGCAAACGGCTGCTGATATTGGCATCAGTAATCAATACGATTATGTGGTTTGCGGACATATTCACCAGCCCGAAATGCGCACAATTGAAAATGAACATGGAAAAATAATGTATCTCAACAGTGGCGACTGGATAGAGAATTTAACGGCTTTGGAATATATAGATAGCAAGTGGACCATTTACCGATATGATGATAATGACATGCAGCAATGGATTGAACATGGCAAAGAAGAAGAGGAGCTGAATGATACACAGCTGTTTAATAACATGATGGAAGAATTTAACCTGATGAAACAATAATGAAAATATTATACGCCATACAAGGCACCGGCAACGGACATTTGTGCAGGGCAAGGGATATCATTCCTGTTCTTCAACAAAAGGGCGAGTTGGATATTCTGGTAAGTGGCATACAGGCAGATGTTGATTTGCCTTACCCTGTAAAATATAGGTTCAAAGGCCTGAGCTTTATCTTTGGAAAAAATGGCGGGATAGACCTGCTCGCCACTTACCGAAAGAGTAATTTAAAACAACTGTACAAAGAGATTAAAAGTCTTCCTGTTGAAAATTACGATCTGGTAATAAATGATTTTGAACCGGTAAGTGCCTGGGCCTGTAAAATGAAACACAAAGCCTGTATTGGTCTTAGCCATCAGGCTGCAGTGAGCAATAAAAAATCGCCCAAGCCAAAGAAGAAAAATATGGTGGGCCATGTGGTGCTTAATAATTATGCACCGGTTACCTCTTCATATGGGTTTCATTTTGGCGCTTACGATAAAGATATTTTTACACCCGTAATACGTAGCCAAATAAGAGCAGCGAAATCCGAAACCAAAAAACATTATACCGTGTACCTGCCTGCTTATAGCGACGAAAGGATCATTAAGGTATTGGGTGAAATAAAAAACATACAGTGGCAGGTGTTTAGCAAACATACAAAAAACGAGTACAAGGAAAAGAATGTGCATGTTAGGGCGATAAACAATGACGCCTTTATTGACAGCTTTATAACCTGCACCGGCGTTTTGTGCGGTGCCGGTTTTGAAACGCCTGCCGAAGCATTGTTTTTGAAAAAGAAACTAATGGTGATTCCCATGAAGGGGCAGTTTGAGCAGCAATGCAATGCAGCTGCTTTAAAAACGATGAGTGTGCCTGTTATTAAAAGTTTGAGGAAAAAATACGTGGACATAATTAAAGATTGGGTGGCATCGGATCAGCAAATTATTGTAAACTACCCTGATACCACACAACGGATCATCAACCTGATCATTAAAAAACATGGACATGCCAGCAAAAAGAAAGCGGCTGAACTGGGTGAGGGCATCTATTCAATTAAAAAATTAAAAGAAAAAAGCCTGGGAAAAATATTAAACCAACTGGCCGAATAAGAATTATGCTTTTTACTAGAAATGATTTTGGCGATGATTTTAAATGGGGGGTTTCTACTGCGGCTTACCAGATAGAAGGTGCACATAATACAGATGGCAAGGGCCCGTCTATCTGGGACAGTTTTACCCAGAAAAAGAAAAAGATTTTCAACGACGATAACGGTAATATCGCCTGTGATTATTACAAACACTATGCAGAGGATATCGCACTCATATACAAATTGAACATTCCTAATCACCGTTTTTCAATTTCGTGGAGCCGTATTTTGCCAAATGGTATTGGCGCTGTAAACCATAAGGGAATAGATTTTTATAACCGGGTGATCAATTTTTGCCTGGAGTTGGGGATAGAGCCATGGATAACATTGTACCATTGGGATTTACCCGAAGCGCTGCAGCAAAAGGGGGGCTGGGCAAACAGGGAAGTGATACAGTGGTTCAGCTATTTTGTGGATTGCTGTATAAAAAATTTTGGGGATAGAGTAAAATACTGGATGGTGCTTAACGAACCAATGGTGTTTACCGGTGCGGGCTATTTTTTGGGTGTACATGCACCCGGTAAAAAGGGGTTAAGCAGTTTCCTGGCTGCTGCACATCATGCTGCCATGTGCCAGGCTGAGGGCGGGCGAATCATCAAGTCGCTACGCAATGATTGTAAAGTAGGAACCACTTTTTCCTATTCGCATGTGGAACCTTTTCGGTTTAATGACGAAAAGGATATACATGCCACTGCAAAAGTTGATGCCTTGCTTAACCGGATGTTTATCGAACCTTTATTGGGCCTTGGTTATCCAACAAGTGAGTTGAAAATTCTTAACCGAATTGAACGTTTCATGCATCCGGACGATGAAAAAAAACTGGCCTTCGACATGGATTTTATTGGCCTGCAGAACTATACCAGGGAATTTGTAAGCTATGCCCCATTAATGCCATTTGTAAAAGCGAAGATTGTAAAAGCCAGTAAAAGGCATGTTGAACATACCCTGATGGATTGGGAAGTTTATCCACCCAGTATTTATAATGCTTTAAAAAGATTACAGGCTTATGATACGATCAATGAAATTATTATTACTGAAAACGGAGCTGCATTTAATGATACTTATGAAGAAGACCGGGTTGAAGATTTTAAAAGGGTACGGTTTTTACAGGATTATATTGCGCAGGTTTTACTGGCAAAAAGAGAAGGCGTAAAAGTAAACGGTTATTTTGTATGGACCCTGATGGATAATTTTGAATGGGCAGAAGGGTATTATCCAAAATTTGGACTCGTTAGCGTAGATTTCAGGACACAAAAAAGAACTGTAAAAAATTCGGGAAGCTGGTATAGCTGTTTTCTAAATAATGCATTGGCAGCTTCAAAAGAGTGCCGGAATGAAGAACGTGAAAAAATAATAGTATAAGTGCATCATGGCGTATAACAGCCTGGCAAAAAATCATTTTATTTTTAGGATGCTCCTTTTCCTGTTGTTACAGGTTAGTAAATCTAAACCTCCGTTAATTGTGCACGGGGGTTTTGTTTTCAATAAAATTTTTCATTCGCCAGATATAAAAATACCGGCAAATTTCGCCATTCCTTTTCTGTTCAATAATCTGTGGAAGCGCTATGGTTTCAAAATAAGCTGCATAAACTGTTTTTACATCCACATAGTAGTTAGACGGAACTATACAATAAGCCTCATCTCCGGATTTTAGTTTTTTACGCTCATTGTTTATCCAGGCATATTGGTGTATATCATTGGTATCACCAAGGGCAACCAGATCTTTATGTAAAGGCATGGCTGCATAAAAATCGATATGCGATGCCGGAAACCATTTATTGCTAATGATAACAGCCTCTTTTTTCATAGTACCCCTTTTTATATCAGCTTCAGCTATTTTTTTGAATTGTGTTTTCAGATCTCCCCATCCATACATATCCAGTGTAAAATCACCTTCGCCCAAATGTGTTTTTTCTTTTTTACCTAAGGTACCGGGTATAAAGTTGATCAGTAAAATTCCTGCAACAATGATAACCATTTGAAAAGTACAGGCCAACACCAAAATTTTTGGCATCCATTTTTTTTCAAAGACAGTGGTCAACCTTTGCTTACTGAGGTAACAAGCTGTTAATAAAATAAGGCCACAGTAAGCCGGCCCGGTCCAATGCGGAAGTACATTTTTAAATAGTGAAATAAAAGTGGCAAGTACAATAAGCGGTAAACTGGTAAATAACAATAATCTTTTTTGAAATACCGAAACCGGTAAATTATTTTTAAAGGCAGCAACTGTTGAGCGTATGATTAAGAAGAAAATAACAGGATTGGTATAAAATATTTGTCCGCCGCTAAAAGTTAAAAAGGAGTTGATATCTATTCCGCTGTTTGCTACAGCAACCCTTTTGCTATGGTACAGGTAGGTTACAAAATGAGTGTCAATATTCCATTTTATTACCGGGTAAAATAAGGCCATGGAGATGATGGCTGAAATATACAGTGCAGGTTCTTTAAGCCATTGTCTGTTATACACCAAGATATACAACAGTAAACCCAGCCATAAAAACACGGTATGTATTTTGCACAGCATACCAATGCCTGCAATAACACCAAATAGTAAAAGGTCTCTTTTTTTTGTGCGGTTAATATGGCTGTATCTGGTCAGTCCAAGCAATACATATAATCCTGCTGACCAGCAGATCATTTGCGGCGAATCGGGCAAAATAAAAGTACCTGCAATGATACTTCCGTAGATACTACAGGTATATATGACCGCTGCCAAAAAACCTGTATAATCATTGTTTAACCGTCTTCCACACAAAAAAATAAACCAGGTCGTTATTGCTGCGGAAATGATGGCACCCAGGCGAATAAAGAATGCATTATCAAAAAAAAGATTGGTAGTGGTAAACCTTATCAGCCAGCCTACTACGGGTGGATGATCAAAATAATTCCACTGAAGATATTGTGCATACATCCTGTAATACACTTCATCATTGCCCAGTTCAACACTGCATGCCGTAATACAGCGTACCACTGTTGCAATAACAATCAGCAACCATGTTTTATTTTGATAAGTCAATAAGTTTAATTAAAAGTAAAAAGCAAATTCAAAAGATAGTTCCATAAAAAAACAAAGCCAATAACGGTTAGCTTTAAGAAATAAAAATTCAGTTTAAATTTCTTTACAAACAGAAATAACAAGAGATTATTAATCAACAGACCGGTTAGTGCAACCAGAATAAATCTGGCAAACTGCCCTGTAAACTCTTGGGTATGGCTTTCAAATGTCCATTGCCTGTTAAATATAAAGTTGCTGGTAACTGCAAAACAAAAACCTACAGCATTTGACAAATATTTGTTGATCCCAAGTTTTTCTTTGCAAAGCCAGGTTATGGTGAAATCTATGGCCATACCACTTAAACCAACAAGACCGTATTTTACGATGTGTGTATCTATGGCATTATTCATGCCGTTTGTATAGTAGAAGCTGAGGAAGCCGATTCATTTGGAACCCGGTGTAATTTCCCAAGTATTTTTTTAATACTTATCCTGTTTTGGGCCATATAAAAAGCCAGTATTCCGGAAACAGATCCCAGTAGTGCGCCAACCATTACATCTAACAAAAAGTGTTGGGCCAGGTAAATACGTGAATAGCCAACCAATACCGCTGCCAGTAAAATAATTAACTGCCAGGCTTTATTTGTCATCATTAATACCAATACTGTAGCAATGGCAAAAGCCGTTGCCGTATGACCGGAAGGAAAGCCGGAGTGTCCGCTCAA
>CANKNL010000079.1 GCA_947483345.1 Chitinophagaceae bacterium
CAGTATTATTTTGGTTTGCCCCTGGCCATGATCGTTATCAGTATATTTTTTGTACCTGTTTTTAACCGGTTAAAAGTTTATACGGCATACGAATTTTTAGAAAATCGGTTTGACCTGAAAACGAGGACCCTCACCTCTTTTTTATTTTTATTGGCCCGTGGATTAAGTACCGGCATCAGCATCTTTGCGCCGTCTATTGTATTAAGTTCATTAATGGGATGGAACATATATTACACCAATCTGGTCATGGGCGGAATGCTGATTATTTATACCATGAGTGGCGGTGCCAAAGCAGTAGCCCATACCCAAAAACTGCAAATGATCATTGTGTTTATCGCTTTATTTATTGTGGGATACCTGGCCGTTAAATTATTACCCGATGCCATAGGTTTTACAGCCGCATTGAGAAAAAGTGGCGAGATGGGGAAGATGAATATTATTACAACCGGGTTTACCCCAACAGGTTTCAACTGGCAGGATAAATATAATATCTGGAGCGGATTGATCGGTGGCTTTTTTCTGTCGCTCAGTTATTTTGGAACCGATCACAGCCAGGTTGGCCGTTACCTCACAGCAAAAAATATAACAGAAAGCAGGAGAGGGTTATTAATGAATGGATTGGTGAAAGTACCTATGCAGTTTTTTATTTTGTTGCTGGGGATTTTGATTTTTTCATTTTACCAGTTTAACAAGGCGCCCATTTATTTTGACCAGGCCAAAGTTATAATGGCCAAACAAACCATGTATAAAGAGGCTTTAGTTGCATTGGAAACACGCTATGATGAGGCACTTGCAGCTACTGACAGGAAAGCCGCAATGGCATGGAGGGCACAATATAAAAGCGTTTTACAACAGGCTTTGCCGGGTCAGGATACCAATGACAACAATTATATTTTTTTACGTTTTGTAATGGATAATTTACCTGTTGGATTAATCGGACTTATTATCGCCATTATTTTTCTGGCATCCTGGGGCAGTATAGCTGCGGCATTAAATGCACTGGCTGCAGTTACGGTGATTGATTTTCATAAAAAATTTTTTGTGAAAAAAGAAACCGCCATTACCGATTACAAAGTATCGCAGTGGTACACATTTGGTTGGGGTGTTTTCTGCATCATCATTGCCATGTTTGCACAAAATATCGGCAACAGTTTAATTGAAGCAGTCAATATTCTGGGCTCTTTATTTTATGGGGTTATCCTGGGTATTTTTCTGGTGGCATTGGGCATAAAATTTATTAATGGGCATGCGGTTTTTTATGCAGCACTTGTTTCGGAATTATTAGTCATCCTTGTATACCAACAGGAAATCGTGTCCTTTCTTTGGCTTAATGTTATAGGGGCCTTACTGGTGGTTATTCTGGCTTTTATTTTACAACTATTTACAAAACAAAAAACGCTGCCCTAGGACAGCGTTTTTTAAAATTAGGTTTTTAAATTATTTTAAAGTCTTCTGCAGATCTTTATTCATTTTTACATAATCATCGTTTTTAGCAGCTTCGGCTAACGCCATTGATTTTTTGGAACTCTCCATGGCACCCGACATATCGCCCATTTCTTTTTGAATTTTCGCTTTATAGATCCACATCCAAAATGCGTCTTTATTTTCATCTATGGCTTTGGTCGCATTATCTAATGCCAGCGTTAAGTTTTTATCGTACTCATTGTAAAATTGGGCTGCCTGCCAGTAAGGCTTTTTTTCCGTTTTCATGGCCGCCTCAATTTGGCCTCTTACTTTATCTTTAAAATTGGCGACTACCGGAATGGATATCGCTGTTTTTTCCCAACGAATATTAATCGAACAGGTTTCGGCTTTTACATCTGAAAATTCCAGGGTTAGTGATTCCAGTTTAGATTTCATTTTCATCGGTTCGGCTTTAAACCGAATTACATCTTCGGTTTCTTTGTAGCCGTCTGTACCCCAGTTTTTTAAGCCTTTGTTTAAAATCACTTCCCAGGAATCAATACCCGGAATGGTATATAAAACATAGGTGCCACTATCCAATTTTTTGCCGGCAATGTCTACCGGATCGCTGAATACAATTTTAGTTGCTGCGTTGGCTCCTGTGCGCCATAATTTATTGTAGGGTACCAGGTCGCCGAATATCTTGCGGCCTTTTGCAGATGGTCTGGAATAAGTTAATTCAATAGTACCAATACCAAAATCCTGTTTAACTGTTTGTGTTGGAGAGGGGGCAGGCATTTTTACCTGTGCACCGGCAGACCAGAGTAAACCTACAACTGTAAATACAGTAAATAACATTTTTTTCATATAAATTATTTTTAATGAGCTAAGTTAAAGGAATCTAATTTAAAAGTGAGGGTAGCGGGTAAATAATGTCAGTTAAAATTGCACTTTAATCTTGGCTGAAGTTTTTTTACCTTTTTTTACTTTCCATTGCGGACCAGACATGAGTAAGCGTTTGGCAGCTTCATCATATTCGGCGCCAAGTGATTTATGGATACGAATATTAGAAATAGTTCCATTCGATTTAACATCGAATGATAGTTCAACTTCACCATGAAAATCTCTTTTCAACATGGTTTCGGGGATATCCAGATTATTGGCAACATAAGTATTGTAGTTATCCCAGCCATCTGCGGGTTCTACATTTACTGCAGAATCCGACAACAGTGTAGCCCGGCGTGATTTACCCGGCTTATTTAGCTCAGTATTTCCAACGATTCGCTTGTCTTTTTGGGCGATCTCATCTTCCTGTAATACAAGGCGAGTTTGAGTTTGATTATTCCGTAGCGTAAAAGTTTTTTGCGCATACCCAACAGATTTAACATCAATATTTAATATACTGTCTGTGGATACCAATCTAACCATGCCTTTGGCATCTGTATAAGTGCCGAAATTTTCTTTTTTTATGGAGATATTGGTAAAAGGTAAAGGTGTATTATCGGCACTTACAACCTGTGCTGTAAAAAAATTATTAAAAGCAGATTCCTTTGTGTTGGCATTGTTGTTAGTCAGTTTTTTTTCACGCAAAAAAGCAACGGCATCTCTATTTTCTTTTGCTGCTTGATTGCTTTTTGATGAAACCATTTCTTCGGCCAGCAGTTCATTGTTATTAGTTATGGGCGCTTGACTAGTGGTTGATGGTATGACTGAAATACCATTGGCTTTATCAGTAACGCCTGTTGCACCATTTTTTGGAGACGGGCTTTGTTGCTGTGCACCCGATTCAGGAATAGGCCGGTCTTCGGCCTGATTGGATGTTAAGTTATTTATTTCAGGCAGTGTGATCGCTTTAATATCTTCTTTTGTGGCAGAGGCTGTAGGATTAAGAGATAAGGTAACCGATGCAGGCACCTCGTCATTTTTTTGTGGCAAACTGTCAATAGGCAGTGAAATCGTTTGTGCAATCTGCCGCCCGGTCAGGTTTTCTGTATTATCTTTTTTAAATACAAATGTGAGTGTAATGGCCGTTCCTAAAATAAGAACAGCTGCAGCCATTTTCCACCAGTTGTTATTTGATTTATGCAAAGGAATTACTTTTGCTCCCGAACCTTTATTTTCAATTTGTGTACGCAACAACAGCAATTCATCCTTCCATTTCCTATCTTTCATCTGATGGTAACCCTCTATGGCTTCGGTTAAAAACGGATCATCCAAAGCCGCTTTTTCCATAGCATGCATTTGCAAGGGCGACAGTTCACCTGCAAGATATTGTTCAATATCGCTGGCTGTGTATATCATATGTTCATTATCCTTGTTCATTATTATTAGCCATCAAGTTTTAATTGTTTTTCTTCTATACATAACTTCAGGTTTCTTTTGCCGTTTTGAATGTAACTTCTCACTTTATTCCAATCGTAGCCGGTTAATGCCGCAATTTCATTATAACATTTACTTTCCATATAAAACAGGCGTACAGATTCTTTCTGTTCTTCGGGTAAAGCTTCCATACAAGCCTCTAATTTCTTAAAATTCGCTTCTTTTTCCAGGGCCTCGTTAAACAGATGCGTAGGTTGTTCTGAATGCATAAAAACAGGGCTGAATTCTGTTGTTTTTATATTTTTCGGACTTCTCAATTGCATCAGGCAGTAATTACGGACAACCACATGCAGCCAACCTTTAAAATAATCAACTTCATGTACCCTTAATTTGCTGTTTAATTCGTCGAAAATGTCCATTACCGCATCTTTACAACGCTCAGTATCCTTAAAATATTTCAGGCATACACCAAAAACAAGATCCATATAACGTTGATACAATGTACTCAGCAGATTAATATCGCCTGTATCTTTAAAAGCTACCAGCAATTCTTTGTCTGTGGATTGATCAGAAGATATGTTTTTTAAAAATGCCAATTTTTTATGCTGCCACCGGGCAGAGAAATAAGTATTAAGTTATCAATTTTGTTTAGTTTAAAAGCCTGCCTTAGCCGCTGTTGACTGTTCTTACTATTGCTAGAAGCTTCATCTATCTGATAAAAAATCGTAAGATGAAAGCCTCCATCGCCGGCTTACTCAAAATACACTTTAACCATTTGATAAAAAAGCCGGCTGTTCATATATTGACTTTGTTGCAATTGTTTTTCAGAAAAACCCTGTAAACCTAACAACCCGGCGGCATTACCTTTATTGATCGCAATTTCAAGGTATCCGGCCGAATTGAACAGGGCGAGTTTTTCTCCTTCATTTACATCGGCATAGGTGTCACTTATTTTATCTATGACCTCATCTCTTTTAAAAACTATTTTAAAAGGCCGGTCTTTACGTTGCGTTTCAAACTCTTCTTTATGAATATTTACAATAACATTTTCAAAATTGTCTATAAAAATGATCTGCCCTTCAATATAATCGTTGCCAAACATGGGCCTTAATGGATTCTTAACATGAATGGATATGCCCGCATCACCTATGTCTTCCAGTTTTTTCCCTTTATGGATATCCGTAAAGGCCCTGGCAAAAACAGATGTACAATAGAGGGTATTTTTTTGTTGTGTATGATCAAGTGCCAGTGCGGCCACTTTTTGTGGCACTTCTTCCAATATCATGGTCAATAATCCATTATCGGCACATCCTATATAATGGCCATCATGCTCTGCCAGTAACAGGTGTTCGGGCTTTTCGTCAAATAAGTTAACTAAAATCAGGTGGAAGGTACCTATGGGGAAATTCTTTATGGCATTACGACAAACATATGCAGCCTGTGGATAATTAAACGGAGACAGGTTATGCGAAATATCTACAACATTAAATTGGGCGTTGCTTTGTAACAATTGTCCTTTAACTGCACCAATAAGAAAATCCTGTTGACCAATGTCGGATGTAAAAGTTAGTAAAGGCATTTTTAATTGTTAAATGTTTAAGCATTGATTTGTTAATCAGTTAATCGGTTTGCACAAATTAACAGTTAAACCAATCAATGTACAAGTTCCCCATTTTTAAAAAAGAATTTTTTTACCAGTTTATCGGCCAGTGCAGGAAAAAATCTGTTTATGAAAACGGTTTGCTTTCCTTTAAAAGTAAGTACCAGCGTTCTTTTTCTTTTTTCTATAGCGTTTAAAATATGTTCAGCGCATTTTTCAGAACTCATCAGTTTAGCCTCATCCATCGGGCTTTCGCCATGCGACTTTCCTTCATTATTTAAAGCCACATGGCGGATATTGGATGCCGTAAATCCCGGGCAAACCCACATCACATTTGCACCACTGTCCATCAGTTCAGTTCTTAAGGCTTCCAAAAACCCATTGACTGCAAATTTACTGGCAGAATAGCCGCTTCGTCCGGGCAGTCCGCGGTAACCCGCTATGGATGATACACCCACAATAGTTCCTTTACGTTCTATTATGGAATCCAATGCTAACTTTGTACAATATAAGGTGCCGTTAAAATTAATGGCCATCACTTTCTCCATAACATCCACATCAACATCTTTCAGTAATGCCCGCATAGAAATGCCGGCATTATTGATCAAAATATCAATGCCGCCAAAAACCTGAATGGTGGTATCAATAAAATTTTTACAATCGTTGTAACTGCTAACATCTGCTACCAGCGTATGTAATGGTTTGCCTGAATGGGCTATTTGAAGATCGTATAATTTATCCTGGTTACGGCCGCAGGTAGCCACTTTGGCGCCCATTGAAATCAACAAATCTACTAATGCCTTGCCAATGCCATCGCTGCCACCGGTTATGGCAACTACTTTGTTATTAAAAAATGCTGTTGTCATATATTTAATTATAGGCAAAAATAAGCGAGTTAACTTGCTGTAAGCAAACTAAATGTTGAAAATTATATTTAAATGTTGAAAAACATTTCTGAAAAAAATTGGTTCAATATGTTTTTACCTTATTTTTGCACTCCCGTTAAAAAAACGGGTAGGATGAATTGGTAGCTCAGTTGGTAGAGCAATACACTTTTAATGTATGGGCCCAGGGTTCGAGTCCCTGCCAGTTCACAAAGCTTCCGAGAAAGATTGATTGGTAGCTAAGTTGGTAGTGCATCCCGATTTTTATCGGGAGGGCCCAGGGTTCGAGTCCCTGCCAGTTCACAAAGCTTCCGAGAAAGATTGATTGGTAGCTAAGTTGGTAGTGCATCCCGATTTTTATCGGGAGGGCCCAGGGTTCGAGTCCCTGCCAGTTCACAAAGCTTCCGAAAAACGGAAGTTTTTTTTATTAAATGCCTTTTGTTTATATCCTATATTCAGAAAAGATTAATAAATATTATGTAGGGGCTTGTATTGACCTGCAGAGAAGATTATATGAGCATCATATCGGCCATTCAAAATTCACCTCTACAGGTATTTGTCACTAGAAAAACCTTACACACCCAACTTATCCTCCTGAAAAGGAAGGCATTCTTATAAAGTTGTTATAAGTATTTTCCGGAAACGGATAATAGCAGTTTCAAGTCTTTCTAATTAAAACCATTTTTCCTTCCTAAAGAAGGTACAAGATATTTATCTATAAGATTCCTTTAAAGATCCATTTTGGTCACCGGCTGCTTCAGATTTGAACCCCATAATCAATTTAAAATGCTTATAATCAAATATATATGAATAAATACAGCATAAACTAATTTTAATACAACAAAATAAACTAATTTTAATACATCAAAATAAACTAATTTTGATACATCAGTATAAACTAATTTTAGTACACCAACTGCAAACTAGTTATGGCAACACCATCAGAAAAATTGGCCACCTCATTAAATGCACTGAGGGAACTGCAGGATAAAGGCATTGTAGCAATTAAAGCGGATGCATTATCCCGTACACATAAGGATCGGCTTTTAGAAAATGGGTTTATAAAGGAAGTGTACAAAGGCTGGTACATGATGACCCCTCCTAATGAAGCCAAAGGAGATAGTACCTCATGGTACAGTTCATATTGGCACTTTTGCTCCCAGGTTCTGGAAAATATGTACGGAGACGAATGGTGTATTTCTCCTGAACAGTCCCTCATGTTGCATGCAGGGAATACAACTGTTCCACAACAATTGATAGTAAAATCACCAAAGGCAAGCAATAATAAAATAGATCTGCCTTTTGATACTTCGTTGTTTCACATAAAATCTTCGCTACCCATAAAAAATGAGATATTAGAAAATGACGGTATTCGCATGCTTTCATTACCGGCAGCGCTTATTCAGGCTTCTCCGAATACTTTCACCCAAAATCCAACAGATGCACGAACAGCACTATCCATGATTGAAGATGCGTCGCAGATTCTCACGCTTTTATTGGAAGGGGGGCAAAGTATTGTTGCTGGTCGCATGGCAGGAGCATTTCGCAATATCAGCCAGGAACGTGTAGCAGATACAATATTAAAAACGATGGAAAAAGCCGGATATCATGTCCGTGAATCCGATCCATTCGATAATAAAATTATAGTTCCGCTTTCTAATCATCAACGATCTCCATATGGAAACAGGCTAAAATTGATGTGGCATCAGATGAGGGATATAGTAATTAAAAATTTCCCAAAGCAACCCGGTATTCCACTAGATAAAAAAAGCTATATGGAGTTGGTTGAAAAAATTTACGTAACAGATGCGTATCACTCTTTATCCATCGAAAGATATAAAGTTACACCGGAATTGATTGAACGGGTACGCAGTGGGACGTGGAATCATAAGGATAATGAAGAAGACCGGAAGCAACGTGATGCAATGGCAGCAAAAGGATATTGGGAGGCTTTCCAGGCAGTAGAAATAACAATCGGAAAAATATTGGCAGGTGCAAATGCAGGTGAAGTTTTGGATGCTGATCATGGAGAGTGGTATCGGGAATTATTCGGGCCGAGTGTTACAGCAGGCATTATAAAACCAGCAGATTTAGCCGGCTATAGAAATCATCAGGTATACATCGGCCAGTCTAAACACGTTCCTTTAAACAGGGAGGCTGTTCGGGATGCCATGCCAGTTTTATTTGAACTTATTAAACTGGAACCCGAAGCTTCTGTAAGAGCAGTATTAGGCCATTTCATTTTTGTTTTTATACATCCGTATATGGATGGTAATGGCAGAATGGGACGTTTTTTAATGAATGCTATGCTTGCTTCTGGTGGTTATCCATGGACAGTGATTCCAGTACAGCAAAGAGATACTTATATGCAGGCTTTGGAAAAAGCAAGCGTTAATCAGGATATTGAATCATTTGCACAATTCCTTGGGCACTTGGTAAATGAAGGATTAAAAGGAACGCCTGTAGCAAAAATCTGAGCCTTCAATCTTGAAATCGTGGTCAAAAAGTTTCTTACTTAGTTTTTAACGTGGGCTAATGTATTCCAAGGCTAAAGTATAAGAAAAGTATGAGGTTCAGTAAAACAAAAGGAATGTAATTAAATTATAGGTTAGTAATTCCAGAGTCAATAAATATTAACTCGCTGAAAGCTAAGCTGGGTAAGCATCCTATGAAAGGATACAAGTCCCTGCCAGTTCACAATAAAATGTCCGGTTTAAAACCAGACATTTTATTTTATAAGATCATTAAACTACAGCCACGGATATCACTGTTATCCAATCTGCCCAATACTTCAAAACTGCCATTAGAATGTAATCGGCCAACATCGTCGGTTGCAATAAAGGAGCAACTGTATACATTGGCTAGGTCAATGATATTGAGTACACCATTTATTGACTTGGCAATGGCCCGGTTAGCGGTCATGATATTAAAAGGATCATCTTCTTCCCTGATCAATACTTGCATCCAGTTAGGGCAATGAAAAATGCCATCACCTTTCGAATAGGCCTGCGATAATAATTCTGTCATACCATATTCTGAATGAACCAGGCTAACTCCTAATTGATTCTGCAACAGTGCATGTACCTGCTGCCTGGTCATTTCTTCGCGTCGGCCTTTCATACCGCCGGTTTCCATAACTATGGTATGCCTTAATGGCATGGGATACTGTTTGGCAAAATCGAGCAGGGCATAGGTTACGCCAATCAGCAGGGTGGGTATTTTTAATAATTCGTTATGCATTAAAGTACGGTGCAGCTTATCATGATCATATAAATAAAAACCACTAAGCTCATGGCCACTTGCTTTGATCAAGTCTGCCATCATATGCACCAGTGAAGAATTTTTTCTTTCCAGGTAAGAGGGTAGTAAACCCAGTATGCATTTATTTTCTGGCAGACCATACATTTTTTTGAAGTTGGTCATAAAACTTGTTCTGTAAATCTGTACATCATGAATATGATGTTTACTGTTTGTGCTCAATTTTTCAGGCAGGTAAGTTGGTGTTGTTCCGCTGCTTTCAAAAATGAGATCCGTATTAAAATCCGTTGTTTTTATGGTATGTGTTTTAAAAAAAGAGATGGGTAGAAAAGGTATTTTTTCGAGTGTATGTACCTGAGTGCTATCCACATGTACCGCATCACAATATTGCCGGTATACCGGGTTATTCTGATATTGAAATCTGAACAGATCAAGCGCTAAGTCGTTAAAGTTTTCTGCTGAAGCAGCAAATATCCTTTTTTTAAAGTCTCTATTTTTAACGTCGTTTTTCACTGGCAATCATTACATTTGATAAACAAAACACAAAGATGCGATACCCATTACTATTTACCATATCAATTTTCCTTTTTACGGCCTGTAAAAAAGATAAATTTACTACTGCCCCACAAATAAAATTTGAAAAGCTTTCGCACAATGCCATTGACCTGTCGATAAACAGTGCAACACCCATTATTACTTTCAGCATAACAGACGCAGAAGGTGACCTGGGGTTAAATTCAAAAGATACAGCCTTTATCTATATGAAAAATTTGCTGACCAATACATTTGATTCAGTCCCTTTTCCCGATCTGCAATCGGCAGGAAAAAATAATTTTAAGGCCAATGTAGATGTGACCATCACAAAAGTAATTAAATGTAAATCTCAGCCTGGAAATCCTTTACATACCGATATCTTATATTTTGAATTTTATGTAAAAGATTTTGCCAAAAACAAGAGCAATGTTTTTACAACGCCCGATCCGGTTTACTTTACCTGCTTTTAATGAAGTGGTTGCAGTTCATCTTATCTCATTCAATTTTTGTTTCTATTTGTGCCGTGTCAATGGCATGCCAAACCGTACAGTTAAGGGGGCTGCATCATGACCTGTTTATGTATGGTTTTATTTTTTTTGCAACATTGGGCAGTTATAATTTTTATTGGCTTTTAAGTAAAGTGTCTTTTGCGAAAAAGCCCTCCATCGCCGGGATGCTAAAAAAAGAAAGGACCGTTTTTTTTATATTATTATTGTCTGCTGCCGGGTTATTGTATTGTTTCAGCCACGCTTCATTGTCGGTTGAATTTATAGTAACCGGTATTTTACTAACGGTTATTTATGCCATTCCGCTTTTGCCCCTAACCGTTTTGCATTTTACCCGTAAGGCAGGGATTTTAAAGACCATTTTACTGGCATTTACCTGGACCTATGTTACGGCATTTATGCCTATTCAAAAAACATATATGCAGTTAGATGCTGCCGATTCTTTTGTCATTGGCTATCGATTTTTATTTATGTTGCTGCTTTGTATTCTGTTTGATAGCCGCGATATGGCTGTTGATAAAATCAGGGGTTTACGAAGCCTGGCCACCGTGTTAAA
>CANKNL010000080.1 GCA_947483345.1 Chitinophagaceae bacterium
ATATTGGGGAAGATCTGTTCTATTTAAAAAAATACAGCGAGGCAGAAAAAGAATTGCTGGAAGTATATCCAATAACAAAAGAAAAAAAAATGTACCGGGTAGCCTCGGGCATGGCGCTTAGCCTCGGCAAATTATATTACGAAACAAAACAAACAGACAAATCAATTGAGTATTTTGAATTTGCTGCCGAATATGCCAATAGTAGTGGTGAAAAAGAAAAATCAATTGAAGCGCTTACTTTTTTAGGGCAAATTAATAAAGATAAAGGCAAAACAGAAAACGCGGAAACCGATTTTAAAAAGGCCGCTGTTATTGTAACTGAATATAAAATTGCTTTAGGCTGGGAGCCCTTTTATCAGCTGGGATTTTTATATTATACTCAAAATAAATTCGATAGTGCTTTGGTGTATTTTAAAAAGGCGGTAGAGCTGCTCGACAAAAACTCTGAAAATTTGTATGGTGGGGAAGAAGCCAGGAAAATTTTTAATAATGACCCCAAAAAATCTGATCTCTACAATAAGATCACATTTTCTTACTACAACCTGGGTAATATCAACCAGGCCTGGGCCTATGCCAACAGAGGTAATATTGCGGGTATAAAGGAATTGTCCGGTACTTTATCCGCTTCATCCAACAACGAAGAAAAAAATGAAGCATTAAAAAAACTGCTTGCCATGCAGCAGTTTAAAAAAGCCCTGGAAAACACGCTTGAAAAACAGGAAGGATTGGCAAAAGAAGAAACCCTGAAGAAGATAGAAATTGTGGAAACCGAGTACAATAACTTTATAGAGGATGTTAGAGCAAAATACCCTGAGCTAGCAGTATACTTTGCCAGGTCTAACGCAGATGAATTTAATAATTACAAAAGTAAATTGCCCGAGGATATAGCAGTGTTGTTATATCTTCTTAACAATAATACCTTAATGATATTTTCATTAACAAAAGAAAAACTTTCAGTTGATACCATGACGGTTGATGTTACCGCCAAAGTAAAATCTTTTATTGAAGCAATAAAAAATACATCAAAGCAAACCGGCACTGGTGCACTGGCCCTAAGATCTGAACCGGTAGATGAAGAAAAGCCTGCCGGCAATGTAGAATTTAAAGATCTGTCGGGTCAGTTATATAATATGCTGATTAAAACAGTTGCCGATAAAATAAACGGCAAGAAAAAATTGTGCATCATTCCTACCGGCGTTTTCAGCAATATGCCTTTTCAGTGCCTGGGTACTAAAACTGCCAATAATGGCTTTAAATTTTTGATAGAAGATTACAGTGTTTTTTACACCAACAAAATGTCGGTATTCAATACGGGCGAAAAAGAGACACCCCAAAAAACAAACATGAACTCCTTTGCTGCATTTGGTGTACCCGATGCAACCTTAAGTTTTAATATAGATGAGGTAAAAGAAATTGGAAAAATTTTGGGATCAGATTCAACGGTGTATTCCGATGCAAGGGCTACTGAAAGTATGGCAAAGCAAAGTCTGCGTAATAAAAAGTACATTCACTTTGCTACACATGGTGTGTTAAATTATTCATCAGATTATTCACAATCTTACCTGAAACTATTACCAGATAAAGACACCAGCAATGGAAACAACGGACAATTAACCATGAGAGAAATTCAGGGGCTGGGAATAAGTGATTGCAACATGGTGATACTGTCTGCATGCCAAACGGCGGTAAGCAAGGAATTGGTAAAGGGCTGGAACATTTCGCCGGCCAATTCGTTTTTGATTAGTAACGTAAAAACAGTGGTAGCCAGTTTGTGGAAAGTAGCCGATGAGCCTACAGGATTATTAATGCAATATTTTTATGAAAATCTTTCTTCAGCTGCATCCATTAATAAAGCAGATGCGTTGCGATTGGCCCAGGTTAAATTAAGCCAGAATCCCCGATTCAGCCACCCTAATTATTGGGGAGCGTTTGTGTTATATGGAGATTGGCGATAAATAAATACCCTCTGTAGGGTATGTATAAATATACTTTTAGGAGTTACTTTTAAAAATTAAATAAACAAATTATGAAAAAAATTTTTTTACTGATGACCGGCATTCTGTTTTTAATATTTGAAACCAATGCCCAAAAACTGCCACTGGGCCCCAAGCCATTTAAAGCCCCTTGTACAACACTGATAGGTAACACTTTACTTCCGGTAGCCATAGATACAGCCAAGGGGAGAAGTGTAGCAAATAATGATATCATATGGGAAAATGGTGATGTGATTTTGGTAAGATTTATGGATAATGTTGGCAGCCAGCAATTGCGTAACATGATTATGCAGCACGCAAAAAGCTGGGAAAGCTATGCTAATATTACCTTCAAATTTGTACCAGATAATACGCCAATAACCAATATCAGGGTTAAACTTGGAGGCAGAGAAGATAAGATAGGACATAACTCACGCCTGGGAATAGGCTGCAACGACGTTCCTCAAAATTTACAAACACTCAACCTGGATACGTCAGATTTTATTGATTATAAGGCTTACCTGGATCAATATAAAAACGGTGGAGCCTTTTTACAATATCTTAAAAGCAAGGGAACCGATTTTAAGAACTATACATACAAGGATTTTTATAATGATGTAAATGCTTTTAAAGATCCCAATATGAAATGGAATTACGAAGCTATGCGGGGCACCACAGCGCATGAGTTTGGCCATTCTCTTGGACTGCTTCATGAACAAAGTTATCCTAATGGGATAAAGTGGAACAAGGATACGGTGTATAAATACTATGCCGAATACCAGGGTTGGGATAAAGAAAAAGTTGATTTTAATGTGCTGGAAGCAAGCGATTTTTTTTATACAAATGGCACGTCTTATGATCCGGTATCCATTATGCATTACCCTGTAGAAGCCTGGCAAACACTAGATGGGTATACCGTAGGGTATAACAACGACCTGTCTGAAGGGGATAAAAAAATAATAGCAGCTTTGTATCCTAAGGGTCAAAAGGTATCAAAACTTGCGGTACCTAAAATTAAAATTACCAATATTGGTTATGGGGATGTAAAGATGGATAATGTAAAAAAGGGGATTTTGATTTACCCGTCTTTTGACATCAGTACCAGCGCCGTTTTAGGATCCGTATATTTTGTAGCCAGATTAACCACCGAAGATGGTGAATATTATATTCCAACAGCGAATGAAAATTATAGCTGGAACAAAATGGCTGCAACATATATAAAAATGAAGCTGCTACCAAGTTCAAAAACAAGCTATAATAAAAGCGGCCAAAAAAATCTTGAACTATTTTTCCCATTCAAAGAAATGCCGGACCTAGAGGGGAAAAAAGTAAAAATTCAATTTTCGGTGTATCAGGATGATGTGGTGAACAACAGGTATCAAAAACTAACTTTTAATTTCTTGTCGTCTCCTTTAACAGTACCTAAATAGACGCCAGGTATTATATAAGAATAAAAAATTTCAACAACCGATCGGCCGTGCTTTTTAAAGTGCGGCCGATTTTAATTTTGCTTTTTATGTGTTGCCAGCACCATTCTTAACTCGCCGTAACTGATATTTTTAGGCAAATTATCAATTAATGTTTTATGGCTTAGTAAGCCATGTTTAGCAACAGCCTCTTTAACGAATTTTTGTTTTTCTTTACTAACCAATTCGTTGATTTCAATTTCTCCGGTTCCTACAAAATAAGCCAGATGCCCCTCAATGGTGCTGGATGTAAAATTTCTTTCTTGGGCAATTGCCGCTATATCTTTTCCGGATTTATATAAATTAAATGACACCGTTTTGGTATCTACCTTTGGTTCTGTTGCCCTTGGTTTTCTTTCTCTTTTCGGGTTGCCTAATTGGGCGTTCATATTTGTTTCCAGGTTGTACCTGTCACAAAAACTATCTACAGCTTCCAGAATTTCGTCTCCATATTTTTCAGCTTTTGCTTTTCCGAAACCACTGATCAGCGTCAGGTCTTTTTTTGTGCGGGGCAGGTACGTACTTATTTCCTTTAAAGAAACCTGGTTAGCCACCATGTAAATGGGTTGTCCGGTTTCGGAGCAAATCATATTACGCCAACGCTTAAGCGTATCATATAATTCGGCATTTGGTGTCTCTGATTTTTCCTCTGTTGTATCAACGGCATAACAGGTTATATTAAAACGGGGCATTACATATTTCAGCTTGTGGTGTAAAAATCCGGTTACCGAAAATGGTTGTTTACAATAGTGTAAAAAGAAATTGCAATTGTACAACGCCAACGACAGATCATACAGTTTTTCATTTATGGCTGTTGCGGTGTCTTTATGTTCTGTGATCAGGGGATGTGCTTGTACTGTGCTTATTAATTTTTCAAGTTTTGGAATAAAATGATTGGCGGCGTCTGAAATTCTTTTTTGAAGACTGGCGTTATTTTCTATAATGGGGTCGGCTTTCATTAGATGTGCAATATGCCCGATGAATTTTAGGCCCACTACTTTTTCTGCATCAAGCTGTTGTTTAAAATTTTCTAACCAGCCATTTGCCGCCGTGTTTAATTTATTCAGATGTTGATGAATGTGAAAGGTAAGCTGATCAATTGCAGCGGAGATCTCTGTAAAAGAAAAAATATCTTCCAGTAATTGTTGTGTAAATAGCTGTCTGGCGCCCGCAAAACGGTCTACCAAAGAACCTTTATAAGCAAGAGACTGTTGTCCCTTAATCACATTTATATTACTATGAATTGCCGTTGGAGGAATTTTGCTCAGTAAAACTATCCCCGCCAGACTGGTACAACGACTTAAAGCCACATAAACCTGTCCGCTACTGAAAGCTGCCCCGGCATCAATCATCACTTTTTCAAATGTTAATCCCTGACTTTTGTGAATAGTTATTGCCCAGGCAAGGCGTAAAGGATATTGTGTAAATGTACCCAATGTTTCCTGTACCAGTTTTCCATCAGCACGGTTTAGTGAGTAGCGGCTGTTTTCCCAGGTTTCCATGCCTACTTCTATTTCTGTACCATCACAATCCACTTTAATTTTATCTTTTGAAAGCGAATTGATCACACCAATCTTACCATTATAATATCTTTTTTGAATCACATCGTTTTTTAAAAACATGACCTGAGCTCCTACTTTTAAGCTCAATTCAAATTCTACGGGATACATATTTTCCGGAAACTCATCTTCTATAATGGCCTGATAAGAAAAACCGGCTGTATGTAATTTATATAATTCCTTTTGATTAATTTGATCAGCCTGGTTGTTGTGCGAAGTAAGCGTTATATATTTCTCATCAGCCGGGGGGTGGAAATGTGGATCAAAGCGTAAGTGGAGATCTTCAAAATCATCAGCCTCCATGTGATTATTGCGTACTTTATTTAAAAGGTTTACAAAGCTTTCTTCTTTTTGACGGTAAATCTTACTTAATTCAATTAATAAGGGAGACTGTTCTTTTATAGCCAGGCTGTCGAAAAAGAAAGGCGACTCGTAATAGTCATTTAGAATACCCCACTCTTGGTTTTGTGCTACAGGGGGTAACTGGTGCAGATCGCCTATGCACAATAATTGTACGCCGCCAAATGGTAAATGATAGACTTTTCTTACGTTTTTAAGAATGGTATCAATAGCGTCCATGATATCGCAGCGGACCATACTGATCTCGTCTATTACCAACAACTCCATTTTACGTAAAAGTTGTTGCCGCTGTTTGTTGTGCTTTACTTTTGCCAATAACTCTTCTTTGTTATGTTTGGTTGGCAAAAAAGGATGAAAAGGCAATTGAAATAAACTATGTAGTGTAACACCGCCTGCATTAATGGCTGCTACGCCGGTTGGTGCCGCCACTATGATATTTTTTGTGGAATTTTCTTTCAGATATTTTAAAAAAGTGGTTTTACCTGTACCCGCTTTACCGGTAAGAAAAATATTTTCATTCGTTTCTGTTACAAAGCGGTATGCCAGGTCAAAAATTTCGTTATGTTCAATCGGCTGCATGATAATAAAGATAGAGCATAACAGTAAATCCCAACCATTTAATTGAAGTTGTTGACCCTGTTGACTCCGATGTTTTTCTCCAAAAAAACTGTTTTTTTCTGCTTGTGGTAAACCTGTGTTTTATTAACATTGCTGTGGGTTAAGTAAAAAAAAGATAGAAGGCTTTCACAAAGGGTACGTTGCAAAAGCCTTTCTATCTTAACAAGGGAAATTATGCAGTGGCCTTACTCCCCAGCATCAGTAATTCATTTACCTCTACTTCGGAAATGAATTTTTTGATGCCTTCTTTATCTGTATAGCTGCGGCTGATAAGTTTGCCTTCTATGGCAACCTCGCTTCCTTTGTTTAAAAACTTTTCAACGATGTCTGCAATCTTGCCCCAGGCAACGAGGTTATGCCATGTTGTTTCTTTAACCTTTTCGCCTTTTGCATTACGGTAGACCTCGTTTGTGGCAATACTGAAGCGGGCCAGTTTTTTGCCGCTTTGTGTGTTTTTAACTTCCGGCGCATTGCCCAGGTTACCGATAAGTTGAACTTTGTTTTTTAATGTGTACATGTTTTTAAGTTTTGTGTCCCGCCAAAAGCGGCAACGGTTTTTATTTTATTTCAACCAGCCGGAGTAAACGTTATTTCCGGTTGACTATGCAAAGGTGTGCTTGATAGAAAAGGCGAGTCGGAACTTATACATTTACTTACATGTGTATGTGTATGTAAACGGATGCAATTAAAAAACGTAAAACAACATTTTTATTAAAACTCAAGCCTGTACTATGTTAAAACAAAAAGAAACCAAACCCTGCCTGCTTTGTGAAAAACCACTAAAAGGCAGAAGCGATAAAAAATTTTGTGATGATTATTGCCGGGCAGCCTATAATAATGATCTTAAAAGCGCAGCCAATAACTACATTCGAAACGTAAATCATGCACTTGGAAAAAATCGACGTATACTCGAATCGTTGCTTCCGGAAGCTGAACAAACAGTAAAAGCCAATAAGGATAAACTTATAGAAAAAGGGTTTCAGTTTAAATATCACACACACCGGTATTGTGCCCTAAACGGCAATATGTATTTTTATTGTTATGAATATGGTTACTTGCCACTGGAAAACAATTGGCTTTTAATTGTAAAAAAAACGACACCTAAATAAGCTGTTTACAATCATGAATTTGACGTTGATAAATATTAACTTATGCAACAATAATAAAGTAATTTTGTATGCTTAATTATTGAATTTGCGATTGTTATTATATAGAACTGCAGGAATTATTTGTTCATTTGTATGTACGTTTTGCTTGCCGCAAAAATCAAATGCACAATGCAGCACCCCTATTTCGGTGTTTCCATATAACGAAGGATTTGAAGCAACAACCGGCAGCTGGACAACCGGCGGAACTGCATCTGACTGGACCTGGGGCACACCTGCTAAAATGGTGATAACCGGTGCAGCAACCGGAACAAAATGCTGGATCGTGGGTGGCCTAACCGGCAGTAGTTATAATGACGCCGAAGCGTCCTGGTTGCAAAGCCCCTGTTTTGATTTTACCGGTCTTCAATATCCATACATATCTTTCAGTGTTTTTTGGGAGATGGAAAGAAAATTTGATGGTGCAAGCTTTCAATACTCTACCAACCTGGGCGCCAACTGGATAAATGTTGGAACTCTGTCGGATCCTGTAAACTGTTTAAACGATAACTGGTTTAACTACTCTCCCATCACGTACATAAATACATTATCCACCGTTAAAGATGGTTGGTCTGGCAACACCCAATCAACATCAGGCAGTTGTCAGGGTGGCGGCGGTAGCGCTCGTTGGGTTAATGCGCAACATACCATGCCCAACCTGGCTGGCATGCCCAATGTAATTTTTCGTTTTATTTTTGGAGCGGGTACACAATGTAACGCCTATGAGGGCTTTGCGGTTGATGATATTTTAATTTCAAATGCGCCGCCAAACAATGCGGCATTTATTTTTTCGTGTACAAACAGCAACACCGTAGCTTTTACCAATACCTCAACCCTTTGCCCTGCCACCAGCTGGGATTTTGGAGATCCGGCATCTGGCGCAAATAACAGCTCAATACTTGCCAACCCTACACATACTTTTTCCGCCCCGGGTAATTATACTGTTGTATTAACTGCAACCGGTCCGGGTAATGCCCCTTCCGTATTTTCTCAAAACATAAATATTCTTGGCCTAACCACGTCTGTAATAAGCAACAACAATTGTTTTGGCGATAAAAATGGTTCTGCCACGGTTTCGGTTATTCCGGTTTCTGCAGCGCCCTTTTTTTATAGCTGGAATACAATACCGTTACAAACAACGGTAACGGCTACAGCATTAAAAGCAGGAACATATAGCGTAACCGTAAATGCTTTAAACAGCTGTACCTCTACTGCATCGGTAATAATAACCGAACCAGCCGTACTGTCACATACCGTAAATATAATACAGCCCGGTTGTGGCGTTGCAACAGGCACAGCCACCATTACAGAAAGTGGCGGTACTGCGCCTTATTCCTATTCCTGGTTTCCATCAGGCGGTACATCATCAACAGCCAGTGGACTTATTCCCGGAACTTATACCCTTACTGTTACCGACAAAAACGGGTGTTTTGAAAATATAGATGTAACCATTGCTACTGCAGCAACAGCAACCATTACCATAAGCAATAAAAAGGACGCCACTTGTTTTGGGTTGAGGGACGGTACCGCAACCGCATTGGCAACAGGCGGTAACCCTCCTTTTAGTTATAGCTGGAATACGGTGCCTGCACAAAATAATGCAACTGCTACAAATCTTGCTGCAGGCAGTTATGCCGTAACCGCCAGAGATAATAATGGTTGCACGGTGTCAACTTCTGTACAAATTACCGAACCGCCCAATGGCTATTGCGGGGATGTATTTTTTCCAAATGCATTTACACCTGATGGCAATTCAAAAAACGACAATTTTGGGGCAATGGGTAACCTGGCAGTGGTCAGCAATTATCTTTTACTGGTTTATAACCGCTATGGCGAACTGGTTTTTTATACCCATGACCCATTTAAAAAATGGGATGGCTTGTATAGAGGCAAACAACTTAGTGGAAGTTATGTGTGGACTGCAACGTTTACTTTTAAAGGTGTAATAAAACGGGCAGAGCAGGGCTCGATAACCATTATCAGGTAATTATAAACTTAATCATAGTCCTTTTTTATAAAAAAGGTTTTCCCTGCCAATCTTACTCTGTCTTTGTTTGTATAAAAAGTTACCCGGTAGTTGTAACTGTATTTAACATTGGAAAGGGTTAAATAAAAATCTCTCCATTTAGCACTGATACCACAACAGGAGACCACCTGCGAATCAACTACAATACTATCATCCAGCGTTGTTTCAATGTACAGTTCATCATAAGCAATTTTATTGCTTCTATATAAAAAACCAACAATCCTTATATCGGTTCCTTTAATTCTAAAGCCGGGCATACCTCCATTAATGGCCGCAGAATTTTTATTTTTGCCAACCATTACCTCGTAATTATCATTTACACCTGCCTGTGCAAATGAACTTATTGCCATTACCTGGAGGGCTATAATTAAAATCATTTTTTTCATCTGTTCGGTTTTATAATTTATAATGCTTCCAGCGCTTCTCTTATTTCCCGGGCATCCAGGGACGGTTCTTCTTTAATAACTTTTAAGCAATTTTTAATTTTTGCAAGGTTAATGTCATCTTTTTCATCTTTATAATAAATGGCCAGTGCATCTAATATTACTTTCAAATACCCATAATTTTTAGAATACTCATACAGATACCACTTTTTATTATTGGTGCCCATAACCCTAAGTGCACCAGTTAAACTGTTTATGTACCGCTTCTTAAACTCGGTACCATATGCTTCAATCATTCTAAACAGTTTTACAAAATTGTAATGCTGATAAATATAAATAGGTGTTTGAAAACAGGAGCAATAGGTATTTTTTGAATTTAATTCATCAAAAAAATCAAAATACAGGTTTTGGGTTTCTTTTATTTTTTTGATAAACAGTTCTTTTCTTTTGGGATTGGGTTCTTCTTTTGCATACAGGTTTGTAAATTCAATATCAATTTCATATAAAACGGAGAGGTAATCAACATAGCAGAGGTCATCATTAAGTTGCATGTTTGCCATATCTATTTTAGCTCGGAACAAGAGCCAGTCAAAATAATCATCAAATCTATAGTTGTTTTCAAAGTGCGTATATTGAAAACCATTTTCATATCTGAATGCAGGCAGTTTATCTAATAAAATATGCTTAAGTTCTTCTTTAATTTTATTTGATGTTTTTAGTCCGTTAACCCTGCCATAGGCACAGCCAACTAAAGAATAGGCACGGCCAAAATCTGTATAGTTATCAATATATCTTGCCCTGTTGTCTTTATTCCATTGATTCTTAGCCAGGTAAATTCTGGTATTTATAAGATGCTCAAGCAGCCTGTCAACAGCTTGTAAATAAACAGAGTTATCACTTCCAAAATAATATGCCATGAGATCATACAGGTTCATAAAACGGGTTTTGGCATATTCATAAGTGTCGCCGTTTTTAGCAACATACGATAATGTTGATACACCCTTGGTGTCGTTAAATAATTTTTCTTCTATGGAAAACCCTTTGTCAAGGGCGTCTTTCGCCAGCAGCAGGTAATCTTTTATTTTTTGGCCGGAGCTGTTATTGCCAAGATCTATTTCTTTATTAATCAGACATCTATAAAATAGTACAATGGCAACGTTAGACCCTCCCCGTATATAAAAATCTGTTGAGTTAGTCATCGGGCTGAGCTCTTTAATAGTCGCAGCGAATGTCTTTTCAAAATCGGCACCGTATTGTTTAATTACAGCATCGCGGTTGTTTTTAAAAACGAAATCGGTAGTTTTTAGGGCGGTTTCAATAATTTCTCTGTCGTTCTGCGCTTTGGCAAATTGAACGTGCAACAAGAGGAGCAGACCGAATAGATATTTCATCGTTATATTTATAAGAGAAATTAAAAGTAAGCCAATCGTTTTTAAAAGGAATACCCTTTACGGGG
>CANKNL010000081.1 GCA_947483345.1 Chitinophagaceae bacterium
TTTAAAAACCTGTTTTTGTATTTATCATACCGGGCCATGGGGCCAATAAAACACGGCATAGTAAATCGTTTTAGGGTTGATTTATATGATAAAATACTTCTATTGCCGATAGGGTTCTTTACCGAACAACGGAAGGGCGACTTGATGAGCCGCATGACAAATGATGTAAGTGAGGTTGAGGGATCGGTAGTAGGTACACTGGAAGGTTGGGTGAGAGACCCCCTCACTATTATTATTAACCTGATTGTTTTATTTGCAATCAGCCCCATGCTTACCGGGTTTATATTATTATGTATTCCTGTAATGGGTTTCGTTATTGGCAGGCTAAGCCGGTCATTAAAAAAGCAATCAACCGAAGTGGCCATATTGGGAGGCGAAACTATTTCACTAATTGATGAAACGCTTGGTGGGTTAAGGGTAATAAAGGCTTTTAATGTGGAAGGGCTATTACGCAGTAAATTTTTAAATACCAGCAACCAGCTATTACACGCCAGAAATCAGATCGGATTTAAAAGAGACCTTGCCTCACCCATGAGTGAAATGATGGGCGTGGCTATTTTTTCGGGTATTTTATGGTTTGGAGGACGGTTGGTTTTGAATGGTACATTGGGATTGGACGGTGCCTTATTTCTTGCCTATATGGGCATGTTTTATAACATCATTGATCCGGCAAAGTCAATTTCAACGGCATTCAGCAATATGCAAAAAGGCGCTGCTGCCATTGGCAGGATAGATGAAGTATTAAAAGCACCTGTAACTGTTGATGATAATCCAAACGGTAAAAAAATAGACAGCTTTACTGCCCAAATCGAATTCAAAAATGTTGGTTTTAAGTACGACGATGTGGTGATCTTAAAAAATATAAATCTAAAAGTAGAAAAAGGAAAAACAGTAGCATTGGTAGGCAGTAGTGGTGCGGGAAAAAGTACCCTGGCCGACCTGGTACCCCGTTTTCATGATGTTAGCAGCGGAGAATTGCTGGTAGATGGCATTAATATAAAAGATTATTCACTGCATTCACTGCGCAATTTAATAAGTATAGTAACCCAGGAGCCTATTTTATTTAATGATACCATTGCCAATAATATTGCATTAGGGATGGATAATGCATCGCAGGCCGAAATTGAAACGGCTGCAAAAGTGGCCAATGCCCATGATTTTATTATGCAAAAAGAAGAGCACTATAAAACCAATATCGGCGACCGTGGCGGTAAACTCAGTGGTGGTGAGCGCCAGCGTATGACTATTGCAAGGGCTGTACTCAAAAACCCACCCATATTAATTCTTGATGAAGCAACGTCCTCATTAGATACTGAAAGTGAAAGATTAGTACAGGATGCCATAAATAATTTAATGAACAACCGAACCTCGCTGGTTATCGCACACCGGTTATCCACCATCAGGCATGCCGATGAAATTATTGTGTTGCAAAAAGGCGAGATTGTGGAAAGGGGTACACATGATAGTTTGATTGCACAAAATGGTTTTTATAAA
This sequence comes from Chitinophagaceae bacterium, assembly GCA_947483345.1. GTDB lineage: Bacteria > Bacteroidota > Bacteroidia > Chitinophagales > Chitinophagaceae > Ferruginibacter. The sequence continues at coordinate 1,495 of CANKNL010000081.1, forward strand.
AGGTTGGTGGATATGCAGGAGGTGCGGTAATTTTTTAAACAGCATTTTTCAAAAAGGGTACCTCATAAAAAAAGGAGAACGATTTCTCATTCTCCTTTTAATTATTCATTTTTAATTCTTAATTATTTAGCCGCTCCCATTTTAGCTTCCATACTCAATGTAGCGTGTGGTACTGCACGTAAGCGGGCTTTGTCTATAAGCTGGCCGGTTACACGACAAATGCCATAGGTTTTATTCTCTATTCTCATTACCGCTTTTTCCAGGTGATCAATAAATGTGATCTGGCGACTGGCCATCTGGCTAAGCTGCTCTCTTTCCATACTCATACTACCATCTTCCATGGTCATATAGCGGGCATCATCGTTATCGCCTCCCATTTCATCCTTACGTGTAATTAATCCCTGGAGGTAATTCAACTCTTTTTTAGCCGATTCCAGCTTGCGTTGAATGATCTCTCTGAATTCATTTAAATCTGTGTCATTGTAACGAACAAGGGGTGCACCTAAATCATGCTTTGGCTTATCCAGTACCGACTTGGTAAATTCCGGCTGATATTTCCGGGATGTTTTAGTATTTATTTTTGGTAACACAACAGGCTTAGCAGGTGCGATCTTAATATCTTTTGCCTTTTGGGGCGACTTTTCTTTTGCCAAAACAACAATTTTGTCTGGTGTTTTTTTAATCGAAACCGGTTTCGAAACCGGCTTTTTTAATTCAATCTTTTTAGTCATAGGTTTATGTACCGGTTTTTTTGCAACAGCTTTAACTACAGGTTTTGCTGTTTTTTTTATTACAATAACCTTTTTAGGGGCCTTTTTTATAAGTTTTACAACCTTTTTTACAGATTTTTTGACTATGGCTTTTGGTGCCTGTTTCTTTGCAACAGGTTTCTTTGCAACAGGTTTTTTGGCAACCACCTTTTTTTGGGCTGCCTTTTTAACAGGGGCAACTTTTTTTGCCGGAGCTACTTTTTTTACTGTTTTTACAACCTTTTTAGCCGTTGGTTTTGCTGTCTTTCCTTTTTTAGCAGGGATTTGCTTTTTTGTAGCCATACTGTTAACCTTTTTTAAGTACGTTCACTTGTAATATAGCATCATTCACTTCAATTTCAATTCCATTGGTTATGGCGGGTAAAAAAGCAAGCGAATCTGCCAGAATTTCGGCGCAAATATAATCTTTATATTGAATTATTGACGGTTGCAGCTCTGCATTTTCACTGACCTTTACATCTATACGGTCAGATAGGTTAAAACCGCTGTCTTTTCTAATGTTTTGGATCCTGTTTACAAACTCCCTGGCATCTCCTTCTTTTCTCAAATTATCAGTAATTATTATATCTAATGCTACTGTTAAATGAGCTTTTACAGCAACTTCATAGCCTGGAATCTCGTCAGTAGTAATCTCCATATCTTCGGCATATATGGTTATTGGCTCTTCCCCGGTATTTTTATGATCGGGGTTAAGTATATGCCCATTTTCAAGTGCATTATCAATTGTTATATTATCAAAATTTGCAATTAATTCTGCTGCCCACTTCATTTTAGGCCCCAGTTTTTTACCCAGCGTTTTAAAATTGGCCTTTGCTTTTTTCTTGATAAAATCATTTTCGGCACCTAAAACATCCACCTCCTTAATATTGGTTTCGGCTTTAATAATATCTTCAACCTTTTTAATACGTGCTGCCATAGTTAAATCGAGGGCAGGGATGAAAACTTTTTGTAATGGCTGCCTTACTTTAAGGTTTACTTTTTTACGCAGGGATAAAATCAGGGAAGAGATATCCTGTGCCAACTGCATTCTTTTTTCCAGATCAATATCAATAACTGATTCATTAAATTTTGGGAAATCGGTATGATGTATAGATTCATTTTTAAAACGATTAGAAACCGCATTTAAATTGTTGAACAGCCAATCTGCAAAAAAAGGAGCAATGGGTGCCATCAGTTTACACAGCGTTTCCAAACATTCATATAGGGTTTGGTAAGCAGAGATTTTATCCTGTTCATATTCGCCTTTCCAAAAACGGCGGCGGCATAGCCGTACATACCAGTTGCTTAGGTGGGCATCTACAAAATCTTCAATGGCACGACCAGCCTGGGTAGGTTCGTAGGCATCAAAATTTTCCTGAACATTTTTTATCAATGAGTTAAGGGAAGATAATATCCACTGATCAATTTCCGGCCTATCCTTAACGGGTATATAATTTTCTTTAAAAGCAAATCCATCCACATTTGCATAAAGTGCAAAAAACTGGTAAGTATTATATAAAGTACCGAAGAATTTGCGTTGTACTTCTTTGATACCTTCTGTATCAAATTTTAAACTATCCCAAGGCGATGCATTGGTAATGAGGTACCATCGCGTAGCATCGGCTCCAAAAGTATCAATGGTAACAAAAGGGTCAACCACATTACCTAGGCGTTTGCTCATTTTGTTGCCGGCCTTATCCAACACCAAACCATTACTCACTACGGTTTTATAAGCTAGGCCTTTTAACTCTCCTGATAAAGGCGGGTAAAATCCGTGTTCTCTTAATTTCTCTTCAACACTTTCTTTTAATAAAGCGCCAAGTGCATGTAATGTATAAAACCATCCCCTTGTCTGGTCAACGCCTTCTGCAATAAAATCGGCGGGATAGCTTTTGGCAAAGGTCTCAATATTTTCAAAAGGGAAATGCCATTGTGCATAAGGCATGGCACCACTGTCAAACCAAACATCAATTAAATCAGGAACCCGCTGCATGGGTTTGCCAGCAGGACTTACTAAAATGATCTCATCAACATAGGGTTTATGTAAATCAAGGATACCCTCATGCAGATAATGTTTATTTGTTTCGCCACCTAAAACCTGGGCCGCTTTTTTTATTTCATTGTTTAACTCTTCAATTGATCCAATGCATTTTTCTTCTTCTCCATCTTCGGTTTTCCAGATAGGTAGTGCGGTTCCCCAAAAACGGCTGCGGCTCAGGTTCCAGTCAACCACATTCTCTAGCCAGTTGCCAAAACGGCCGGTACCGGTATTTGCCGGTTTCCAATTGATGGTTTTATTAAGTTCCACCATTCTGTCTTTAACAGCTGTGGTTTTAATAAACCAGGCATCAAGCGGATAATAAATAATGGGCTTATCTGTACGCCAGCAATGCGGATAACTGTGTTCGTATTTTTCAACCTTAAAGGCCCTGTTCTCCTTTTTTAATTTTACAGCGATGTCAATATTCACATCCACATAATCCTTTTCATCCTTATAATTTTTTACATAGCGGTTGCTGAATTCACCTACCCCTTCCACAAATTTTCCCTGCTTATCAACCAGCGTTAAAATGCCCAGGTTATTTTTTTGTCCAACTCTAAAATCATCTGCACCAAAAGCAGGCGCAGTATGTACAATACCGGTACCATCTTCGGTGGTAACAAAATCGCCAAGAATGATTCTGAATGGTGAGGCACCGGGAGTCAGCTCCTGAATTTTCTCTAAAGTATTGGCTTCAGATGGGAGGAGTTGTTCGTATTGTAATCCTTCCAGTTCGCTTCCTTTAAATCCGGTAAGTATTTTCCAGGGCAACAGTTTTACTTCAGCATTGTAATTTTCAAAATCGCCGTTTTCTCCTTCGGCTTTAAAATATTTGTTTACCAGTGCTTTTGCAAGAACCACATTAATCGGTAAATGAGTATATGGATTAAATGTGTGTACTAAAACGTAATCAATGGTTGGCCCAACGGTTAACCCAAGATTTGAAGGTAATGTCCATGGAGTTGTTGTCCATGCTAAAAAGAAAATATCTCCATCAACATTTTTAATTTTTAATTTTTCATTTTTAATTGCCCTGAACATTGCCACTGCACTCGTATCCTTCACATCCTTATACGTACCAGGCTGGTTTAATTCGTGTGATGATAACCCTGTACCTGCCGCAGGTGAATAAGGCTGAATACTTACACTTTCATACAAATAGCCTTTCTTATATAATTCGCTCAGGCACCACCATAGTGATTCGATATAATTATTTTCGAAAGTAACATACGGGTTTTTTAAATCTACCCAGTAGCCCATTTTTTGGGTGATATCGTCCCATTTATCTTTAAACCGCATCACCACTTCCCGGCATTTTTTATTATAATCTTCAACCGATATTTTTATACCGATATCTTCTTTGGTAATGCCCAATTCTTTTTCAACACCTAACTCAATTGGTAGGCCATGGGTATCCCATCCGCCTTTTCGTTTTACCTGAAACCCCTGCATCGTTTTGTAACGGCAAACCAAATCTTTTAATGTTCGGGAAATAACATGATGAATACCTGGCATGCCGTTGGCACTGGGCGGACCTTCATAAAAGACAAAGGGCGGATGGCCTTCACGCAGGTCAACACTTTTTTCAAAAGTGTTTTCCTTTTTCCATTTAGCCAAGATCTCTTCGCTGATAGAAGGCAGGTTTAATTGCTGATATTCGGTGTATTTACCACTCATAAATAAATCTGTAATTCTATAGTTTATTAACAGGCCAGTTAAAATTATCCATGCTGCTAATTAAATAAGTGTGCAAAGGTAGTAAAATAGCGGGGTTCGGTAATGAGGGATAGTGTTTTAGTTGTAAGCATTTGTACGGGGAAAGCTCGTATTTATACGGTAATTTTTTTTAACATTCTCGTGAAAGCCCTTGTGGGACTGATTTTTACGCCTAGTTATCCACATTTTAAAGCTTTTGGCACAGAATTAGCAACAAGTATTACATCTAATCAAGAAAGATTGTTTTTGAAAAATAAATAATAAAGATTTTGCTGGTTTAGGGTTTTATTAGGGTAAAAGACGGGGGTATTCTTATTCCCGTCTTACTTTAAAAACAATAAATTTAATAACCAATTTTGTTCCGCTTTAAGTATCCAATATTCTAAAAATCAATATCTGGTATAACAAAATACGTCATACAGATATAAACAACAGGTCATCTCTTATAATATTGAGATGACCTGTTGTAATACCGTTAAAAACACGCTATTTAATAAGATCGTATTTAAACATGGGTTTTCCTCTTGTGCCCCCATCATTGCCAATGCCCATCGACAGGCATTTAAACTTATAATAATTGCCAGAAACATCTTTTATGATATAAAAACGATCTAACCTGGCACCTGTAGCAGGTTGTGTACTTCTCCAGCCACTGCCCATTGCCCATCTTTTTGTTGATGGTACCGATAAGGCTGTACTGTCTTTATTAAATGCATTGTAAGCATCTAATGCGATGGCAGCAGATGCATATATTTTTGTAGAAACAGTTACACCTGATAAATAATTAGCCGCGATCAAATCTGAAAAATTATAGGGCACAGGGCCTGCTCCAAAATTGGCTTCATAAACGGAATAGCTCCATACCAAATCCCATTTTTCTTTTTCGGGCTGAGCTTCTATGATGCCATTTTCGAAGGATACAAACTTAAAGTGATAAGCCGCGTCCTTCGGAATCTGAATGGTTTTAAAACTGGTTTCCTGAATACCTGCATATTGCAACGTATATCCACCTGCTGCATTGCGAAGTACCCTTAATTTAATCCAGGGCCTTGCAGCAATACTGCCTCCGGTACCACGGTTTAAAATAATAACTTTATTATCTGCATCAGTTTCAGATATGGCAGGGATAACAGTTTTGGTCAGGTCGCCGGCAATGTCATCAAAGTAGTGTAAGTGTTCGGGTAAAGGGTTAAACTGGCTGGTGGCTAAAGTTAGACCAATGGTATCAGTTGCCCCAACTGCTGTTAAACTATTTTGAGTAAGCAGTTTGGCGCCTGCTGCGGTACTGTTGTTTAATATCACCCTAAAATCTGCTCCTGAATAAAAACCCAGATCCCAGCCGGCACGTAAAACGGCAGTCTGCCTGTCGCCCGATAAATCAATGTAAACTGCATTACCTGCAATGGCACCGGATTCGGTTCCTGCAATGCCATTTAATTTTATTTCAGCACCGGTTGATGGCGGGATAATGAAAACAGGATCTGTATCTTTTTTGCAGGCTGTAAATCCAAGAACGACAGCTGCCAGTATTACTATTTTTTGAAAACTTAACATGATTGATGATTTAATAAATGAGGTATTTTATTTTTTATTCCACTGAAAATTTAATCCTACAAAATAAGAACGGCCATAGCCGATGGCAACGGCATAGCCTGCATTGTGTATACTGGTTGATGCCGCCGCACTATTATTTACATTGGTGACGTTAAAGATGTTTTTAATGCCTGCAGTAACGTTCAGGTATTTATTAATTTGGGTAGTGCTGGTAAAATCGGCCAGGTGATAAGCGGCTGTTTCTGCTATTAATAAAACAGATTGATTAACTGCATTTTTACCTGTAACAAACTGTGGTTTTTTGCCGGTTAATTTATAAAACAGATTGAATTTTGTTTTTAACCTGTTAACCTGATATCCTACTGATGTATTCAGCTCAGGACTCCATAAAAATGATTTGTCATCTTCTTTTACGAAATCTTTATCATCATAAAGTTTACGGTAAAACCCTATGTAAGACAAACCTAGAGTGATATCCAGATTTTTTTGTGAAAACCTGTTCTCTATATTGCCCCCAATAGTTTTGGCTTTGTTTACATTAAAATAGGTGTATTGATTTGATACTGCTGAAGCCAATGCAAAATCGATTTGGTTATTAAACGCATTATAAAAACCGCCAAGAGAAATGCTATAAGTTCTGTTGTTTTTCGGTATGGCTATCCAGTTTAAAGAACCATTAAAACTGTTTGAGTTTTCTGCTTTGAGGTTTGGATTTCCAACAATATTATGATTGGCATCTACAAAATGAAAATACAATTCTCTTAATGCAGGTGAGCGAAAACCATAGGCATAGGCTAATCTAAGATCAAGTTGTTTACTCAACACAAATTTTGTATTGATTGATGGAATAACCGGCGGGGCATTATAAACGGAATTTTTTATAAAACGTAATCCGGGGCGAATATTTATTTTAGTTGTTGGCTTAATTTCTGCAGAGATGAAAGCTGCATAATCAGTGATTACCGGGTTTTCTAAAATTCTTTCTCCGGTGGCGGCTTCCCGGTTAATGTCGACACCCGGTTGTAAAGATATTTTTGATGAGATTTGATACTGTAATGTAGTTCTGAATACAAAACTGTTGAATTTTGAGATATCCTGCTCGCCTTCTCCGGTAGTTAACTCATCAGTGCCTTTTTCAAAATCATGACGGGTTGTTTTTGTTCTTCTTTTATAATCTGTATAAGCCAGTAATGTGGCTAATTGCAATTTGTTGCTAAACGTATAACCACCCTGTAACTGCTGTGTCATGCGATCAGTTATATACTGTTGATCAATGGCCTTGTAATTATTGTAGTTTATTGGGTTACGACTTTTAATATCTTCATTCAATACATCAATTCTGTAATACATATTAAACGGACCTTTATCAAAACTGATTTTGGCATTAGTCATCCATTGCACTTTAGGCTTCCAGGTTTTTGCTCTGCCGAATGCATCGCCTCCAAAGCCGTTAAAATCATTGTGTGTGGCACCAGCTGCAAATCCAATGTATTTTTTTTTGTAGTTAAGGGTTAGGTTTTGCTGGTGCACACCTTTGTAACTAAAAGGATGATATTCTGATCCGGCAGTTTCTTCCTGTATTTTTGCTGTGATGGAAAAATTATCTTTTTTGTACTTTTTTGTGATGAGGTTTATTACACCTGCCAATGCATCTGAACCGTAGGAAACCGACATGGGACCTTCAACAATTTCTATGCGCTCTATACTGTTGATGTCTATTTGCCCAAGACTTTCTCTGGTATCGCCCCGGTCTACCATGGGTATGCCATCCAGTAAAATTTTTACATTACGGCCACTCATACCCATTAATTGCACATCCGTTGTTCCTAAAGTATTGTCGTTTGAAAAACGAAAGCCCAATTGGTTATTAAGAACCTGTTGCACATTGGTGGCACCACTTTGTTTAATGCGCTCGCTGTTTATGACCTTAATCTGGTACACTGATTTTTTTAGGGTTTGCGGTTTGTACTGGCCGGTAACAATTAATTCTTCAAGGTTTTTAAAGAAGGTAGAATCCTGCTGGGCAAATACAGGAGTAGCATTAGATACTGTGAAAAGTATGATAATGGATTGGATGATTTTTTTCATGTAAAAGGTTTGTGAATCCAAAAAATTGACCTGACTGTTATCTGTTTTGGTCATTTGCAAACACAAAGTTGGGTATGCCTGTAATTAAAATTATCATGGATTTGTCATGATGTTACATAACTGTTGTAAATCATATTGTTTTACCAAATGATGACAGAGTACATGATTTAAATCAAAACAGGTACTGACGACAATCAGCAGCATTTTTTAAAATTGTATTTTGTATTATTATTTGATACTTATTCCTATAATAATTCTTGCTTCTGTTCTTTCCTGTTCATCTAAAACTTTTGAAAAAGGGGCAAAGGCAGTTTTTTTAACATTACCCCATTGCGGTTGGTAATTGGCAATAACAAACCAACCATCACCCCAATAATTAAATGTAGGTCCACCAAATAAAACTGAATTTTCCCAGCCAGTTGTTTTGGCAATTTTATTAAAGTTCTTGATTTCAAAGCCAATGCCTACCTCCCGGTTGAGGTTATACATATAGGCAAGATTAAACTCAACAGGTGCTTTCCAGCTATCGGATTTTGTTTTACCCCCTTTCCATTCAAACTCACGTTCGTACTCAACTGCACCATTAAAGGCCAATAACCCTTTTCCAATTTTTTTATCCAGAATGAGTTTTACTTCCAGTTCAGTTTCGTCGCCACCTTTTATTCCCCATTCCAGGTAAAGTGCCGACCCTAATTTGTTTGTCATTGGGTTGGTCAATCTTAACTTCCATTCATTACTAAATCCAATTTCATTTGAAGTAATCGTTTCGTCAGCAGTTTTACTAAACCTTTTCTGATAGCGGTTAAAATAAAAGGCAGTCTGCAGATCTTTTCCTAAACCCATTTCCAATTCTAAGCGCTGGTCCTGTGCATGAAAAAACTGTCCGGTGTGCCCAAATCTGGAGGTGTGCCAGAATTCAATGTCAATACCATTTTTGGGCAATACGTTCGATGTGTATGTGTTTGCAAAATAACGGTCTTGTGCTATTGACGATAACGTGGTTATGCAACAAAAAAGTAAATAAATTTTTCTCATCAGTAGTTTTTTGTAAAGGAATAACAGATAGCAAAAAATTACAGAACCAATGGGGAAATTAATTTACGTAATGCGAAAATCAGCGCAGTAATAATTCGCAGGGCTTAATGCCCGTGTGCTTTTTAAAAGCAGTAGAAAAATGGGAGATAGATGAATAGCCCAGCAACATAGAAACTTCTGTTACACTCAGGCCTTTATCGTACAATAAATATTTGGCATGTTCCATTCTTTGACTTTGATAAAAATCAAA
>CANKNL010000082.1 GCA_947483345.1 Chitinophagaceae bacterium
ATGGGGTTTGAACGCATCCAATCGGGCAAAGCCAAAAGAATGCTGGTTGGGGGATGCAGTGATCATGGTCCGTATATATGGGGCGGCTTTGATGCCATGCGGGTGATGACTTATAAACATAATAATACACCCGAAAAAGCCTCCCGCCCAATGAGTGCCACTGCCAGTGGTTTTGTACCGGGTAGTGGTGCAGGTGCTTTATTATTGGAATCTTTAACCAGTGCTTTGGAAAGGGGTGCAAACATTTATGGAGAAATTGCAGGCGCTGCAATAAATGCGGGTGGCCAACGTGGTAATGGCAGTATGACAGCCCCCAATGATGTGGCTGTACAACGTTGTATAAAAAATGCGGTTGATAATGCCCGCATACACGCAAATGACATTGATCTGATAAATGGCCATTTAACTGCAACCAGTAAAGATGCAGCAGAAATACATAACTGGGTCACTGCTTTAAACAGAAAAGGAAAAGATTTTCCATACATTCATTCGTTAAAAGCGATGACCGGCCATTGCCTGAGTGCGGCCGGAGCCATTGAAAGTGTTGCTGCTGTGCTGGGGTTAAAAAATAATTTTATTTTTCCATCCATTAATTGCGAAGATATACATCCCGCTATTGCTGCCCTTATTGATGTAGAAAAAATTCCGCAAAAACTTACAGAAACGAATAAATTGCAGGTGATAGCTAAAGCCAGTTTTGGTTTTGGTGATATCAATGCCTGTATCATTTTTAAAAAGTATAACGGATGAGCAAAGACGCCATGATTGAAAAACTGAAGAGCATAGTAAAGCCTTATGTTAAAAACGAAGAAGGATTTAATAACCTGAATGCAGACTCAGATTTTATGAAAGACCTGAAGATCAATTCGGCCAATCTGGTTGATGTGATCTTGGATATAGAAAACGAATTTGATATACTAATAGATAATGAGTCGATGGAAAAAATGCTCACTGTACAATCTGCCATGGACACGATAAACGCCAAACTGGGAGAAAAATGACCGGTAACGATATTGTAGACAAATTTACTGCGGCGGCTGAAAGCAACTGGAAGAGAAAGGGTTTTCTTGAAAAGCTATTTACCGGGCAGGAACAGCAACTGATTGGCGAAGCCAGCATACCCGAAGATATGCTGTGGAGGCTATGGACCATGAAAGAAAGTGCTTATAAAATTTATACCCGGCAATTTGGTGGTCGATTTTTTGCTCCGCATAAAATAAACTGTACCATTTTATCAAACACCAGCGGCTGTGTAACATTAAATACCATTAACTACCAAACCATTACCCGTTCTACAAAAAACTATATTTACAGTATGGCCAGGCTTGATAAAAATGCACAGCAGGCATTTTTAAATTGCTGTTTTCGCTTACCACAATGGACGTATGCTAAACAACAGGCATTCATTTACGATAACATAATTAACCAATATGCGGTGTTTACAGGAACAATTAAAAATGGGCTTAGCCTGAAGAAAGATAAAGATGGTATTCCCTTTTTATCCTGTCAGGGCGATATGTCTGTTATACCTGTTTCCATAACCCATCATGGCCATTTTGCGGCATTTACCATTTATTAAAATCAAGTGATGAAAACCATTTTACATTGGGCAATAGAAAAATTAAAAGTAGATAAGAAACTTATCTTAATTTATATAATCGTTTATTTTGTTTGGGGACTGGGTATGAATGCCTTTGGCAGCTATATGCAGATCGCCAAATTCACTTATTGGTGGCAGATCATTACCTGTTACCTACTGTATATGATCCCCATTTCATTATGGTTACGCCAGCTCCCTTTTCATGCCCAATATGCTTATGGGCTGGTGGCGATGGCATTGTTGGAGTTTGGTGGTTATGCCCTACACAGTTCATATGCCTATCCGGATAATATACTCGACAAACTATTCAGTCCGCAAAATTTCAGTTTGGGTATGGCCTTATTTTTTGCGCTTTATTTTCCGGCAGGTAACTGGGTTGTGGATAAAATTTATACTGCCATTTTTAAAAAACCCAGTCAATAAATTAGGTGGCTATTTAACCGGGTAGCTTTCCGCACTATTAAATTAGTTTTTCATCAGTATCCCTGATCAATTTAAAATGTGCTTTTATTTTGCCCAGAAATTGCAGTCCCTTTTGAAAGGGCCAGGGTTTTATGCCATGCCGGCTGTTGTAGTTGCAGATTTGGAATAATGCTTTCCAGTGTTTTAATATTTCGCGGTAAGCCCCAAACAAGGTATAACCCGTGTCATAAAAATGATTGGGCTCTGCACCACAACCATTGTATTCCAGTATCATAAAGTTTTTTCTGTTTTTAAGGTCTTCTACATTGGTGCACATGATATCATAGCGGCCATAGAAAAAATCATCAATGCCGTGACTGATCTCATCAAAAACAGAGAGCAGCTGATCATCTATCTGTTCTTTTAAATCCACAAAATGTGCCCCACGGTTATGATTAGCTGCATAGCTCAACATGTATTTTTCGCCCATAGGAATAATGTGTTGTAAATGGGCTTTGTGCTTATTGAACATCTCGTCAATTCTTTTTTGAGCCTTTGGATGCTGCAGGATTAAATCTTCCAGTTTATCTTTTCCATTGCCTGTAACCTGCAAGGGTATCTTGTGCAAAAAGCCTGTAATAGTTCCTTTGGCATCCTGTGGTTGACGGATATAAAAAACGCTCACTTCCATCGGGTAATTAACTAAGGCCTGAATAATATAGTCAACAGGCATGGTGTTATGATAATGTTGCAATGCGGCTTCGGTATCAATTTTACGAAATAAAATACCCTGGCAGGCCACATCGGGTTTTACAATACAGGGAAATTGAATACCGCTTTTTTCAAAATCAGCTTTTACAATATCAAAATCTTGTTGAGGCAACACCATACAAGTTGCCGGATATAGGTGTTTGGGCAACAGGTCATACATCTCGGTTTTGGGTTCCCCATCCATGCCGCCAAAAGTAATTTTTGGATTACTGGGTGTAAAAAACCAAACCGAACCTGATCGAAGCATATACCAGCCCCAAACTGGGGCAATTGGGGCATACAATAATTTAAAAGGCCAGGCCTCCCAGTTGCCAATACGGTTAAAAATATTTTTTAAGTTCATCAGTAAACACGAAGGTATTTAAAATGTACTGGTTATGCCCACAAACCTGTTTGCCGCAGCACCGATTGCGGAAATTATTAAATTACAGCAAAATCATTTCATCAATCATAAGGTTTACTTTTGAATGACTTATTTTTGCGGATATTTATGTCGTTTATAAAAAATTCACTTACCGTTATAAATTTATCATATGCATGTTCCAACAATGGCAGAAATGATGGCGAAAGGCGACAATCCTGAAATTTTATTTTGGGTAGGCTGTGCCGGAAGTTTTGATCAGCGGGCTCAAAAGATCACCAAGGCCTTTGTAACCATATTGGATAAAGTTGGTGTTAATTATGCGATACTCGGTAAAGAAGAGATGTGTACAGGCGACCCTGCCCGGCGTGCAGGCAATGAATTCATGTTTCAAATGATGGCTTACCAGAACATCCAGATCTTAAATGGATATGGTATTAAAAAAATCGTAACGGCCTGCCCGCATTGTTTCAATACGCTCAAGAACGAATATCCCGAATTGGGTGGTACCTATGAGGTTATTCATCATGCCACATTTTTACAACAGCTCATTGATGAAGGAAAAATTAAAATGACCGAAGCGGGTTCTTTTAAAGGCAAAACAATTACTTACCACGACAGTTGTTACCTGGGCAGGGCCAATCATATTTATGATGCACCCCGTAAAGTATTGGAAGCCTTGGATATTTCCCTGGTAGAGATGAAACGCTGCCGAAGCAATGGATTATGTTGTGGTGCCGGTGGGGCACAAATGTTTAAAGAAGAAGAAAAAGGAACAACCCGTATTAATTTTGATCGTGCCCATGAAGCACTTGAAACTGGCGCCAGTGTTATTGCTTCGGCCTGTCCGTTTTGCAATACCATGATGACCGACGGGGTTAAAAACAGCAATAAAGAAGACGATGTGCAGGTATTGGATATTGCTGAGTTGGTAGCTTTATCAATGAAAAATTAAAATGTAAAATTAAAAAATGGATTTAAACTTTCAAGATCATATCCCCTCAGATTTTAATGCCCATTCCCGCGTATGGATTTATCAGAGCAGCCGTTTGTTTCTGGTAAGTGAAGCATTAGACATGGAAGAGATGCTGACATCATTTGTTTCCAGTTGGAAAAGTCATGGTGATCCTGTGAAAGGATTCGCCAATTTATTCTTTGGTCAGTTCCTCATTTTAATGGCCGATGAAACAGCTACCAGTGTAGGTGGTTGCAGTACCGATAGCTCTGTTCATCTGATAAAATCTATTGAAGATAAATTTAAAGTCCAATTACTGGACAGGCAGAATCTGGCTTTTATTGTAAAAGATAAAATTCAGCTTTTACCACTTAGCCAATTGGAATATGCCGTTGACAATCATTTCATCCAGGCAGATACGTTATATTTCAACAACACCGTTTTATCCAAAAAAGAAATGATTGAAAAATGGATCATTCCGGTTAGAGATAGCTGGCTGGGCAAACGCCTCAGTTTTACAGAAAAAGCCGTTTAGCCAGCGAGCCTATTTTTTCTGCAATTTTTTCAATAATGCCTCTCTGCCCGTCTGTTTTGTTTTCTTCTTAAATACATAACTCAGCACGATGCGGTAATTGCGGGTATTGGTTGTACTGAAACTTTCCAGGTTAAAATTACTGCCATAAGTAAAATTGGTATTCTGTTGCTGGCGAAAAGGATCGATACAATTGAGGGATACAATAAATCTTTTATCGAAAAATTTTTGTTGAATACCGATATTCATACTCAACGTATTTCTTACAGTACCCTGTGGATTGGCAAAGCGATTAAAAGTAAAACTGGCATTGGCATTTAGCAAATCGGTAAACTGGTAACTGCCGTTTAAGGTTGAATAAAATGACCCTCCATCCCGGAAAAACCTGACCCGCCGGTCGTACAGGCTGTACACATTAAAAGTATAGCCAAAGCTGATGTTTACTTTAGCTTTTTTATTTATTGTTAGTCCGCCCCAGGCGCTGGCTTCATACTCTTTTCGGCCGCTGATGTTTTGCCAGGTTGTAAAGGTTCTGCCATCCGGCTGCAGGGTTCTTATCGAACTATAAATATGCTGCAATGCATTATAGCCCACCGAGACATTTATATTGTATTTTTTATGCCATTTCCCAAAACCCAGATCAACATTATCAGCAAAATAAGGCTGCAGATAAGGATTACCCGATCGGGTATTATACGGATCTGCATAATCCAGACTTGGGTTTAATTCATTTAACCTGGGCCTTTGTACTGTGCGTTTATAGCTAACCGTAATGCTCACATCGTTCTTCCACTTTTTTATGATGCTGGCAAAGGGCAAGGCCACCCAGTAGTTATTTGAATACCGGTTACTGTTATTTTGGATATCAAAATGGGTTTGTGTGTACTCGGATTGCAAGCCGGCATTCATATAAAAGTCGGGAACAAAATCGTACCGTACCGCAGCCCTTAAACTGTATATCAGTTGATGAAAAAGAAAATCATTACTCAATAGTTCATTTTGCACAAATACCTGTTCAGGCATTTTCATAAAAGCCGTATTCAAAATATTATGATTGTTATAGCGATTAAACCCGGCACCAAAATTAAGTGACGTTTTACTTCCTTTAACCGGCTTGTCGTAATTTATTCTTGCACTGATGCTGTTATTTTTACTGAACGTATTTTGCGCCTGTGTTGAATCCGAACCGGTAGTTGAGTGATCGGGATTTAAATACTGCTGATAAAAATCTTTTTCATTATTGTTGGCATTAAAATTAAATCCCGCGATGATTTTCAGTAATGTTTTAGGGTTTTTACCCTTGATATTATACGTTAAATTAAAAGCAGGGCTCCAGTTTTTATTATCGGTTGCCGTATACCGGTTACTTAATTTAGTCAATTGGCTATACCGGTTTAAATTACTGTATTCCGTACTATTTTCATAAGCTGCGTTATTACTATTGTACTGCCCGGTAACAGTTATACTTTGTTGCTTGTTCAGGTCATAATCCACGCTCAGCCGCAGATTTGGCCTTCTGTTATTATTATTATTTTGCCCCTGCGTGTTGAAATAATTTACAGAATCAACATAATTATTTTGCCGGTGGCTATAACTGTTTCCATAAAATTCACTGTATCCAAAGCCTGTTGAAAAATTAATGGCTATTTTATTTTTACGGTAACTTACATTTCCGCTGATGGCGGCTTCGCCCCGGGTACCATAATTGATATTTATTTTAGCATTAAACCCCAGCTTCCCTTTTTTGGTAATGATATTGATCACGCCACCTCTTTCATTGGCATATTGCGGCGGTGGCGTGGTCATTACCTCAATACGTTCTATCATACTACCTGGCATACTTTCCATCAGGTCCTGCAATTGTTTAGCATCCAGTTCTACGGGCTTATCATCTATTAAAATTTTAACTTCTTTACCACGCAGTAATATCTTGCCATCATTATCAACATTTACCAATGGTGTTTGTTTTAATAATTCGATGGTGGTAGCGCCCGAACTTAATGCCGACTCACCGGTATTAAAAATAATCTTACCGTCTTTGTTTTCAATGAGCGGCTTTTCGGCATACACCGTTACCTCATTAAGTAATGAAGTCTTTTTATTTAACCGGATATCATTAAGATCAAAATCAAATCTGTCGGCACGGAGGTGAATACTGTCGATAACCATGATTGTATAGCCTACAGCAAACACCTGTAAACGATAATAACCAAACACAAGTTTATCAAAATAAAATTCACCGTTTTTTAAACTGAGTTGACGATACTGAACAGTACTATCCGACATTAAGGTCAGCGACAGGGTGGCCCTTTCAATGGCCTTACTGTTATCGGCATCCAATATACTGCCAATCACCAATCCCGGATCAGGTGCTGTGCTTTGTGCTGAAACAACTGCTGAAAAAAACAGCATCAGCCAAACCGTTGTAAATTTCACAAAAATGGTCATATATAAAAGGTAAAATTAATGATTGCACCAGTTTAAATTTTAGTTTTATTTAAATGGTAAAGGCTGTTTTACTTCAATTTCATCAATAACTTTTACCATTAACGTATTTTGTTATGGTAGTTTATTTAAGGTTCCCTATTTTTATCCTTCCAAAAAATCTATTTTATATGAAGCGAATACTGTTTTCAATTGTGTTATTCTGTTTTTTTATAATGCCGGCACTCACAATGGCTCAAACGGGCATAGATCCCGACCCCGTTCAAAGTGCTAAAAACAGAAAAATTGTAGAGCAGCAAAATGCTGCTGCACAACAACAAACTCAGGCTACACAAAAAGGCGGACAACCCACTCAAACCATGTCGCCAGCAACTAACAAGGGTACTGCAGGCAATGCCGGCTCAGGGGGTGCAGTTAGACAGGTGACTCCAAAAGCCGTCAGTAACAAAAAATTCATTGATCCGGCCAATATGGACCTGATGGTTAAACCCGGAGATAATTTCTACCTGTATGCCAATGGCACCTGGATAAAGAACACGCCTGTACCGGCTTCAAAAACCCGCTGGGGCAGTTTTGATGCCTTAGCAGAAGAAAGCTCTTTGGCGCTTAAAGGCTTACTTGAAGAGGCTGCCAAAGCACCTGGTAAAAATACATTAATGAAACGTGTTGGCGATTATTACAGCAGTGCTATGGACAGTTTAGCAATAGAAAGAATGGGTTATAATCCAATTAAACCTTTTTTAAATGCCATTACCGCGCTTAGCTCAAAATCACAGGTTTTAAAACAAATAAATACCTTACGTGCCCAATCAATCAGTTCGCCATTGTATCGCATAGGTGTTGGTCAGGATGCAAAAGATGTAACTAAATATATCATCAGTATCGGACAGGGTGGAACCACCTTGCCAGACCGTGATTACTATTTAAAGAATGATGCCCGCAATCAAAAAATAAGAACCGATTATACAGCCTACATCGTAAAATTATTTACCCTATGCGGGGAGGATATGGTTAAGGCTATGGCCAATGCCGTAACGATCATGCAATTAGAAACCCATATTGCACAGGCACAAATGAGCCGGGTTGAGATGCGTGACCCCACAAAATTGTACAATAAATTTTCAGTAGCAGGGCTAAGTGCTACAACGCCAAATCTCGACTGGCAGGACATTTTACAGCAGTTGGGTTATAAGACCAAGCAGGACAGTTTAGTTGTAAGCAATCCCAAATTCATGGTATTTATTGACTCGCTGCTTAACAAGGTTTCTTTAAATGACTGGAAGGTTTATTTAAAGTGGGGTATCATGAGAGATGCGGCTCCTTATTTAAGCAGTGATTTTGTAAATGCCAATTTTGCTTACAATCAGGCTTTGAGCGGACAAAAGGAGCAAACACCACGTTGGCAAAGGATGAGCGGGTTAATTGACCGCCAGTTGGGTGATTTACTGGGACAATTATATGTAGATAAATATTTTAATCAGGAGGCAAAAATAAGAATGCTGGAACTGGTTTCAAATCTCGAAAACAGTTTTAACAGCCATATTAAAACCTTAGATTGGATGAGTGATGAAACCAAACATCAGGCTGCTGAAAAATTACACGCGTTTACCAAAAAAATAGGATTCCCCGATAAGTGGAAAAATTATGATGGTCTTGTAATTAAAAATGATGATTTTTTGGGTAACCTGCGCCGTTGCAACCAATGGTCTTATGAAGAAAATATAAATAAACTGGGTAAACCTATTGATAAAACAGAATGGGGCATGTCTGCTCCAACAGTTAATGCTTATTATAGTGCACAAAAAAATGAAATCGTTTTTCCTGCAGGCATATTACGTTTCCCTTTCTTTGATTTTGAAGCTGATGATGCCATTAATTATGGCGGTATCGGTGCTGTAATTGGTCATGAAATGACCCATGGTTTTGATGACCAGGGACGCCAGTTTGATGCGTATGGAAACCTGAAAGACTGGTGGACCAAAGCTGATGCTGATGAATTTAAAAAACGGGCAGATGAAGTGGTTCAGCAATATAATGGATATACCATTTTAGATACGATGCATGTAAATGGTAAATTAACACTGGGCGAAAACCTGGCTGATCTGGGTGGTTTAAGTATTGCTTATACTGCTTTTAAAAGAACCAGTCAGGGCCAAAGCAATGATAAAATAGATGGCTTTACACCAGATCAGCGTTTCTTCTTAAACTGGTCGCAGGTATGGCGAAATAATATTTTACCGGAAGCTGCTGCTCAACGCATCGTTACCGATACCCATTCCCCTGGTGTATTTCGGTCTAACGGACCACTTACTAATATGGAAGCTTTTTATAAAGCCTTTGATGTAAAGCCCGGAGATAAAATGTATAAAGCACCTGAATTAAGAACCAAGATCTGGTAGAAAATTATATCCGCAAAAAAGCCGGCCACTTAAAGTGAGCCGGCTTTTTATGTTTCTTAATTTTTTATTTTTCTTCAGTATTTATTTTTTTTACAAACTGGTAATTATTACCTGTAAAATTAAAATGAAAGATGCGGTTATAATCTTTGTTGAAATATTCGTCAGAATCTGTACCCACAATATTGCTAATCACGTTAAATGCTTCTGTTCTAAAACATAACAAAACATTTTGCCTGCCGTTTTCAACTTTATTAATATCAGTAAACATTTTGCTTAACTGTGTTTTATCAAATTCTGTTTTGATGCCTTTTGTTCCACGTATGGTACTGCGGCACCTGTTATAGGGGTCCGACGTTTTTAAATCAATAGACTGGTAAAGAATATGATCAAAATAGATGTCTTTAAAATAATGATCCAGAAATAATCCAAAGTCGGTGCCTTCTTTTGATAAATGCAGGTAATCCGGCTTATTTCTTTCTTCAATCAGCATTTTACCATGGCGAACGATATATAAATTATTACTCATAATGAAAGGACTGCATTTAATTCTTACTAATTCCTTAGGCCGGAGAATGAAGGAAATGAAAAGTGTCAGGTCGGTAAATTTAGTCTATTAAAAACATAAACCGTGGAATACAATATAAATTGATCTTTTTGTACCAAAAGGCTTCTGCCATCCTGTCATAATCTCCCTTCAATTAACTATCTTTGCTGCTTAAAAAAATAAGCCAGTACATGTTTAGTGAAGTGACCAGTAAAGCGCATGATGAAGCCAGGCAGGGTGAGGCTTTTGCCCCTTTTATTAAGGATCCCACTATTTTCAAAAAGCATTTTTATATCGAAAGTTATGGTTGTGCCATGAACTTTGCCGACAGTGAAGTGGTGGCCTCTATTTTACAGGAAAATGGTTTTGGGGCTACCAACAATTACAAAGAAGCCGATATCATTTTTATCAATACCTGTTCAATTCGCGAAAAAGCAGAAACTACGGTTAGAAAACGTTTAACCGAATTCAAAACCCTGAAGAGAGAAAAACGGGGTATGTTAGTAGGTGTATTGGGCTGTATGGCCGAGCGATTGAAAGCAAAATTTATAGAAGAAGAAAAACTGGTTGATCTGGTAGTTGGGCCCGATGCCTATAGAAGTTTACCCGGGTTGATTGCAGAGGCTGAAACTGGTCAAAAATCTGTGAATGTTTTATTAGATCGTGATGAAACCTATGCCGATATTTCCCCTATACGTTTAAACAGCAATGGCATAAATGCTTTTGTAAGTATCATGCGTGGCTGTAATAATATGTGTTCGTTTTGCGTGGTCCCTTTTACCAGAGGCCGGGAAAGAAGCCGCGATGCCGCATCTATTGTAAACGAATGTAAAA
>CANKNL010000083.1 GCA_947483345.1 Chitinophagaceae bacterium
TTGTTTACGAAAGCTGTTTTTGTTATTGGCTTCAATCAACATCGCGGTTTTTATATGGGGATAATGCTGATGCAGATATTGTAATGTTCTAAAATCGAATGACTGTATGATAACATAATCTTCCATTTGATTATTTTTGATCTCTGTCATAAGCAGTTCAATAAAAGCTGCAGGGGCAGGATGGAAGTTATTATCGGTTTCGGGTAAAGTCTTGGTTTCGATATTATAAAAAGGAAAAGGCCGCCTTACGGTCATCATATATTCTTTAACGGCTTTAAATACATCTGATAATTGTGGTTTCACCACTTTTATCTTTTGCTGATTGGGGAAACGTGGGTGGGGTTTAAGTCCTACATCATATTTAATAATGTCGGCATAATCCATCTTGTACATATTGTATGTCCGTTCTTCTTTTTCAGTTATGAAGCTGCCATCGGGCTTGGTTGTTATTTCATGATTAAAAAAGGGCTCATGCGAGAGGAATACTTTATGGTCTTTGCTGATGCTGATATCCATTTCCAGGGTAGTAATACCCAGGCCGATTGCATATATCATGGCAGGAATTGTATTTTCTGGCATTAAGCCTCTACAGCCACGATGGCCCTGTTTATCAAAATCCCCGTCATGTATACCATTACTTGTAGCAGGGTTTTGAATGTCAGTATTCACCGTATTATTTTTTTTTGTTGAAGCGCATGAGATAAACATAAAGCTGATTAAAAAAACTTTTATAAGTTTATCTGTAGCTGCTGAAAAAAATTGTTTTATCATTATTTAAAGTTAATCTCTTTTCAAATAAGATCTACAAGGTTATCTCATCACAAAAGGCATGAAATAATCATGCCTTTTGTAATTTTTTTTAGAATTTGAACTTATTGGCTTCAATCCTTTTCAACTTTGTTATCCTCTTCGGTCTCTTCTGTGGTCATATTACCGGCTTCAGTATCGGATAAGATATGGTCAACGTCTTCTTCGATGTCTGTTTCGTTGGCCATTATGACTTGCTCAATGGTTTCTTCTGCTGCACTTTCTGTTGGCCTATCTTCTTCAATATCCTTTACATGAGTAGCCTGCACTAATTCTTCCATCAATACTTCCGAAATTTTAGGCAGGTCTTCGGCACTGTTGATCCCAAAATAATCCATAAAAGATTTTGAAGTGGCATAGATGAGTGGTTTGCCAACGGCATCTTCATTTCTTCCGGAAATGATCACCAAATCTTTTTCCAGCAGTTTCTGAACGGCATAATCACAATTTACACCACGGATAGATTCAATTTCACTTTTGGTGATGGGTTGTTTATAAGCAATGATGGCAAGGGTTTCCAGAGCGGCTATGGAAAGGCGTTTTAAAAATTTATCACCATTGAGTTGTGCTACGGTTTTATGATATTCTTTTTTGGTTAAAAATTGCCAACCACCCCCAATCTGCCTCAATTCAAATGCATAAAATTCGGTACTGTATTTTTCTCCAATACCTTCAATGGCCGCATCAATCTGCTCCTGTGTAGCGCGGTCTTCAATAAAAGCCAAGGCACTGTTAACCAGTTCCAGGATGTCTTCATTGGTCAATGGTTTATCGCTGGCAAAGATTAAAGCCTCAATATGTGGAATGATTTCTGAAAGTTCCATGTTGTTTTACGTTGAACGTTTTTCGCTGGCCGTTGGCCGTAAAAACGAACAACGAACACCGGGCAACGATTTTTATCCCTGCAAAGCCGCTGCACCACTTACAATCTCTGTTAATTCAGTTGTAATGGCAGCTTGTCTTGCGCGGTTATAGCTGATCTTTAATGATTTTAATAATTCGTTTGCGTTATCGCTGGCCTTATCCATAGCCGTCATGCGGGCACCATGTTCACTGGCATTGGCATCTAAAGTGGCTTTAAATAACTGGGTATTTAAAATTTTCGGCATCAATTCGGCAATTAAAACATCTTTACCCGGTTCAAAAATAAAATCTGCATTTTTCTGTCCTTCAACTTTATCTACTTTTTGTACAGGTAAAAATGGCTCTGTCACAAAACGCTGGGTGGCCGCATTTTTAAATTCGCTGTAAATCAATTCAACGGCATCAATTTCTTTATTGGCAAAAGCATCCATAGCGTGTTTGGATGCAGCCTGTACTTTAGTAAAGCTTAATCCGGTAAAAATATCCCAGTATTGGTTTACTACATTAAAACCTGCTTTTGTAAAACTCTCATAACCTTTTTTACCGATAGGCAAAATTTGTACTTTCCCTTTAGCATATTGCCCGGGATATTTATCATTAATAACCTGTTTTGCCATTTTGATGAGGTTACTGTTATAGCCGCCACATAAACCCCGGTCGCTGGTTACCACAATGATCATTACATTTTCTACCTGGCGTTCTGCAGCCAATGCAATACTTACATCGCCCTCACTGTTGCTGACAATATTACCGAGCATGTCTTGCAATTTTTTTGCATAAGGGCGCATTTGTGTAATGGCATCCTGAGCACGACGTAATTTTGCGGCACTCACCATTTTCATGGCTTTAGTAATCTGCTGTGTACTTTGCACACTCTTAATCCGGTTGCGAACCTCTTTTAATGCACCACTCATAATATTATCCTGGTTAAATTATCAGTATCTGTCCCGAATTAAGCGGGACAGCTTTTAGGGGGGCAAAGGTATAAGAAAATCGGCAATTTTCAATTGGCTAAAACCAATTTTAAACAGGTCTGTTTTTTATCTAAAAACTGCCCCTTGGGGCACCCATTTTTCTAATGTCTATTCCGGGGGCCTGCGTGGTTTGCCCTGCAAACCTTTGTAAGCGGTAGGTGAAACTGGCTATAAAGTACCTGGTAAGCCGGTTTGTTCTGGTATCCACAATGGATGTGCCGCTTACATTACGGTTGATATTACTATTTTGTTTAAATAGATCAAATGCAGCCAGTTTAATGACCCCATTCTTCTTTTTAAACACCTGCTTTTCTAATGAGGCGTTCATGATAGCCAGATTTTGGCTTACGCCATTTGCCAAACCGGTATTGATGGTGTAATCAAAATCATATTTTAACGACAGTGTTTTTGTAAAATTAATATTGATATTGTTACTGAATATCCAGGCATTACTGGATGTATTTTGAAAGGCAGTCAGTTTTTTTCCGTCAGCACTTTTAAAGGTATTGTCATTTAAACTATAACTGATACCTGTTCCAAGTTCAAGCCATTCTTTATAATTAAATTCAAAATTAAATCCTTGAGTAATGATCCAGTTGTTGCCGTTTACCTTATTTAAATTAAGGTTTTGTTGTAAAGTATTTCCGGTTAGTAAAACACTGTCTGTTAAATTAATATTATGGTTATAGTTTAAACTGCCGGTTAGCGTTAAAACAAATTTCCTGTTTTTGTATGGTTTGGAATAGGCATAAAATCCCAGTATATTATAATAACCGTTTACATTTTCTGGAATTGACATGGTATTGCCATTGTTTCCTAATTTGGCAACCTTATTTACAATTTGATTTTTAATGGTACTGAACGTTAAATTGGTAAAAATAACTTTGCCACTCACAAAATTAAAATGGTTATAAGATAAGTTGATATTGTGATTCATTGATGGTTTTAAGTTTGGATTACCGGTCGTAGCACTTTGCTGGTTGCTGAAATCCTGTACCGGTTGTAACTGGCTAAAACTGGGCTGGGTGGCATTTCCAGTGTAACTGAAATTTAGTGTTTTGGTACGGCTGAAATTATAAACCAGCCTGGCTATGGGAAATACATGAGCTCTTTTGATGGTTTTATATGCACTGTCTCTGGTAATTGAATTACCCTGTAAGTTTACCGGCTGAACACTGATGCCTATTGTATAATTATATTTCTTTTTGGTGGTACGTAATGACAAACCTATCCGGTTATTATAAAAATTATTTTCATAATCATTACTTAATAAATTATTCAATGTTTTAATTGCCGTTGCAGAATCAACATTAAATGTTTTACGGTCGTTTCTGGCATAATTTAAATTATGGGAGTAACTGAAATCCAGACTCTGGTATTTATTTAATGGTTCCGAATAGGTGAGTCGAATACCATAATTATAATTGTTGTTTTCCTGGTCAATAAATTGAAATGTATTTCTTGGGCCCGGGAATGGCAATGTATATAGGTAGTTAAGATTGGCAACATCCTGTTGTGAATTATTTTGGGATGACCCCAAAGTGATACTGCCCGAAAAATTACGGCCACGTTTTCTGAATTTATGGTTGTATAAAATAGTAGCGGCAACATTGGGCGCCTTGGAACCGGTAAAATTTTTATTGGTACCATCGCTTGTTTTTGTCCCATCGGTTTCTGAATAATCAAAAATGGTCTTACTGTTTGCATCACTGCCGCTGTAATTGATGCTGGGACTTATTTTTAAATAATTAAAGGAGTCGATCTGGTATTCGAAATTAAAAGTAAACCGGTGGGTATTACCTGAGGTTAATGAATTCAAATCCTGGTTATTGATAAAACTATTTGTACTGTTGCTTTCAAAAAAAGTTTGTGTAGATGAATTTTGCAGCTGACTGGTGTTTTTATGATTAAATGAATAACTGCCATACACGCTGATTCTCTTGCTCCACTGATCGCGGTAATTAAAGCCTAAAGAATTGGTTGTGGATATACCACTGTTGCTGCCACCACTAAAGGCTGATGTATTGCCGCCCTGCATGATAGTATTCATGCCACCCATACCACCCATATCACTCATGGCACTCATACCGGTACGCATCATACTGGTAGCACCCCTGTTACCACCCCCACCAAAATTAAAGAGTGATGTGTTGGTATTATTGCTGTTTGCTAAAATGGATAGTTGCCTGTCGTTATTAAAATAATTACCATTAAATGAGGCCTGGTAACGATCCTGTGTTCCATAACCCGCTGTTCCTCTGCCAAAAAAACCTTTGTTTTTATCTTTTTTTATCTGGATGTTCATCACTTTGTCGGGCTCGCCATCTTTTATTCCCGACACGGTTGCCTGGTCACCATAATCATCAATGATCTGTATTTTATCAACAATATTGGCGGGTAATTCTTTGGTGGCTGTTTTTACATCGCCGCCAAAAAAATCCTTTCCATTAACTTTTACCCGGCTTACGGCTTTACCTTGTGCGGTTACATTGCCATCCTTATCAACCTGAACGCCAGGCAGTTTTTTCAACAGGTCTTCCACTACCGCACCTTCTTTTACTTTGAATGAAGAAGCATTGTATTCAATGGTGTCTTCTTTTACCACAATGGCCGGCGCTTCTACCACCACTTCACTCAGCAGTTTGGCATCCTGAGCCATGACAAAACTACCTACATCAATTGTTTTTTCGGCTTTGGTAACCGGAACATATTTGGCTTTGGGCCAATAACCCATATGACGAATAATGATTGAAAAATGGGAAGTTGGAACCAACTCAAATCTAAACTGGCCCTTGGTATCTGTAAAAGTATAACTGGTATCAGTTGCGTTTGATTTTATAACCAAGCCAATCACGGCATTTTCAATGGGCTTTAATGAGGCAGAATCAATAAGCGTTCCTTTTACCTGTGCCGTTGATGCTAAACCTAAAAAAATCACAATGACAGTGATTAAAATTTTTCTCATAAATACAAGTTGATATACGAAGTTATTCGTGTAAAAATAGACTTAGATATTTATTTGTAAGAATTTAATTGGATGAGTGGTAATTGTTTTGAAAAATCCGTAAGAATATTTAAAATTTGGCCTAAAAAGTATAGGTTAAAGCTACTGCACCAATACCGCCTTCCAATTGAACTTTTTCAACTAAGCCATTCAGTTTTTTGCCATGCTTATAGTGTATGGCATAATTAACAGCATCAAAAATCAGTAAAAACCCGCCCTGCATTACAATTGAATTACCGTAACCTTTAAATTTTGCCGGATTTTTTTGATGTATACTGGTTTTGTTCATCAGCAAACCGCCTCCAACATATACTACATCAAGGATGCTATTGATGAGGTAGGTTTTTTTGGTTTTATTTTGATGTTTCAGAACAGAAGCTAAATTTGGGTTGTCCATTTTTTCCCGGCCTGCTCCCCAGTACCCCAGACCTGCAATGGCCAGGTTAATACCACCCCACATCACATTCATCTGGTGAAAATTCCGCATTTCATTATTACTGGTTTTTGTTGCAATACCGCTTATGATCATATTGCCAGCCGACCAGCCAGCTAACACTAACATTGATTTTTTTTGATATCCAATCCGTTCTTTTTCAAACCTGAGTAAGGCCTCTTTTTGGGAATAGGCGTATAGGCCTATGACCATAGAAATTGTAAGAAGAATAATTTTTTGCATAACATGATCATTTCAGTTAGCTAACAAAATATAGAACATATTGTTCAGGAATGTAATTTAATTTTTACCGGCTTTAGTTTGTAAAACAACTTAAATGAACCACCTTCTGAAGTCGTTTGTGATAATGGAATTGTTCTGAAAAGTACAGGTTCCAGTGTCAGTGTTTTTCCTTTTTGACGCATCAATTCCGATGCCGGGATAGTGATGCTGCTGGCGGGTCCTGATTGTTGGTAACGAAAACTACTATCAGTATCAAGGCTGTTTATCTCAATAAAGTCCATTGTGCCTAATGCAATAGTATTGAACGAAACGATAAGATCCTTGTCGGGTTCAGCTGTGATTGGCAAATTGGTTAAAGTAAAAGGGGCGAATTCAAAACTGTTTTCAAATGGCTTGCCATTATCGTCTGTAAATAGGATCTGATGTTGCCCAATAAATGTATTGAAATGTTTATGGGTTTCGTAAAAAGCCCCAACGCTTTCACTGCTGTCTACTTTTAATTTTTCTCCATCCAGTTCCACCCCGCTGTTATTGTTTAATACCAGGGTTGTACCGGCACTGCCGGCAAAACGATATTGAAAGCTTAATAACACCTGCTCGTCATCCTCTGTATAAGACAGGTTGTAATCCATATAGATTTTATCCTGGTTTACATCTTTACTATCGCCAATTTCGGTACTATCGCAGGCAAGCAGACTGTTAACTAAAAATAAAAGGCCTGCCAAAAATGGTTTTTGTATGTGCATAAGTTGCTTGATTTTATATTTATACCTAAAAGCAAAATAAGTTAGTTAATAAAATCCTAAACCAGTTAAAACAACAATGCAAAGACTCCAACCGAAACACTAAACATTTACTACCTTTGTCGCCCCTGTTAAAAAGGGGACAGGCTCTGTCATTATGGCTCAAAAATAAATGTTGCACCATATTTGACCATCTACTGGTCCTGATATTTAAGATTTTATACAATACCAACAATACTGATTTTTATGATAGGAGCTATTTCGAAACTTTTTGGCGGTAATAAGAGCGAAAAAGATGTAAAAAAAATAAAACCTCTGGTTGAGCAGATTAACCGGTTTTTTGATCAATATCAATCACTCAGCAATGATGAGCTGCGTAACAAGACAGCAGAGTTTAAACAACGCATTGCTGCTCATCTTAATAAAATTGACACCGATATTATCGACAAAAAGTTAGCTGCCGAAGCATTACCCGTTGGAGATATAAACGGTAAGGATGTTTTTTATAAGGAAATTGATGAATTAAATGGGGATAGAGACAAGCAATTAGAAGTGGTATTACAGGATATTTTACCTGAAGCTTTTGCTGTGGTAAAAGAAACCAGTCGCCGTTTTAAAGAAAATGAAACACTCGAAAGCACAGCCACTGAATTAGACAGAACTTTAGCTGCTAAAAAAGATAATATTATTATCGAAGGCGATAAAGTCATTTATAAAAATTCCTGGATCGCAGGTGGCAGCAGTGTTAGCTGGAACATGGTGCATTATGATGTGCAGTTGATAGGTGGAATGGTTTTGCATTCTGGTAAAATTGCCGAGATGTCGACGGGCGAAGGTAAAACCCTGGTGAGCACATTGCCGGCCTACTTGAATGCCTTATCAGGTCAGGGGGTTCATATTGTAACAGTAAATGATTACCTGGCAAAAAGAGATGGCGAATGGAACGGACCCATTTTTGAATTTTTAGGTTTACGTGTTGATTGTATTGATAAGCACGAACCCAATAGCGATGCCCGTCGCCATGCTTATAATGCTGATATTATTTATGGTACCAATAACGAATTCGGTTTTGATTACCTGCGGGATAATATGGTTCATACCCCTAAGGAAATGGTGCAACGTAAACATCATTTTGCCATGGTAGATGAGGTGGATAGCGTACTGATTGATGATGCCCGTACACCTTTGATCATCAGCGGACCGGTTGGGCACAGCGATAATACCCAACAGTTCTTCGACCTGAAACCAAGGATTGAAAAACTACTGGACGCACAAAGAAAAGCGGTGAATCAGTTTTTGATTGAAGCAAAGAAAAAAATTGCAGAAGGTAATGATGACCCTAAAGATGGCGGACTGGCTTTATTCAGAGCGCATCGCGGGTTACCCAAGAACGGCGCCTTAATTAAATACTTAAGTGAGCCCGGTAACAGGGTGAAAATGCAAAAAACCGAAAATTATTATTTGGCCGATCAGCAAAAAGAAATGCCCAAAGTTGATGAAGCGTTATATTTTAATATTGATGAAAAAAATAACCAGGTCGACTTAACCGATCAGGGCATTCAGCTAATTACCAGAAGTGGAGAAGATCCCGAATTTTTTATCATCCCGGATATTGCAACCAAGCTTGCAGATATTGAAAAAAGCACGATAAGTGCGGATGATAAACTTATACAAAAAGAAGCCCTTTTAAATGATTACGCTTTAAAAGCAGACCGCATACATACGGTGCAACAATTATTAAAAGCCTACACATTGTTTGATAAAGATGTGGAGTATGTGATCATTGATGAAGCCGTAAAAATTGTAGATGAGCAAACCGGACGTATCATGGAAGGCAGAAGGTATTCGGATGGATTGCATCAGGCTATTGAAGCCAAAGAAAATGTAAAGATCGAAGCCTCTACCCAAACCTATGCAACAGTAACCCTGCAGAATTATTTTCGTATGTACCATAAGCTGGCAGGCATGACCGGTACAGCCGAAACAGAGGCTGCCGAATTTTGGAGCATTTATAAATTGGATGTGGTATCTATTCCTACCAATGTAAAATGCATTCGTAATGATGATCAGGATTTTGTTTATAAAACCAAGCGTGAAAAATATAAGGCCGTTATTGATGAGGTTGAAAAATTAAGAAGCCAGGGAAGGCCCTGCCTGGTAGGTACTACCAATGTAGAGGTAAGTGAATTACTGGCAAGGATGCTGAAGCAAAAAAATATTCCGCATAATGTATTGAATGCCAAACAGCATGGTAAAGAAGCGCAGGTTGTGGCTGAAGCCGGACTTTCAGGTGCAGTTACCATTGCTACCAATATGGCCGGACGGGGTACCGATATTAAACTTGGCCCCGGCGTTAAAGAAGCCGGCGGTTTGGCCATCATTGGTACCGAACGTCATGAGAGTCGCCGTGTGGACAGGCAGTTACGGGGACGCGCCGGAAGACAAGGCGATCCGGGAAGTTCAAGCTTTTATGTGTCGCTGGAAGATGACCTGATGCGCATGTTCGGCAGTGAACGTATTGCGGGTCTTATGGACAGAATGGGTTACAAAGAAGGTGAAGTGATTCAACATAGCATGATCACCAAATCAATTGAAAGGGCACAAAAAAAGGTAGAAGAAAATAACTTTGGTATTCGTAAAAGATTACTGGAGTATGATGATGTGATGAATAAACAACGTAATGTAGTTTATAAAAAACGACATCATGCTTTATTTGGCGAAAGGCTGGCACTTGATTTGGATAATTCTTTTTATTCGGTGGCCAATGGGTTGATCAATTCATTTAAAGAATTAAACGATCACGAAGGATTTAAGCTTGCTGCTATTGTAAATTTTGGAATAGATACCTCCATTACACAGGAAGAACTGGATAAAGGGGATCTCAATTCTTTATCTGAGCGGTTATATGAAGAAGCGGTTGTGCAGTACCGTTTAAAAACAGATAAACTGGTACAGCAAACATGGCCCATCATTAAAAATATTCGTAAAGAACAGGGCAACCAGATTGAAAATGTGGCTGTGCCTTTTACGGATGGTAAAAAACAAATACAGGCATTGGCCAATCTCGATAAATATTTGGCAACCGAAGGCAGAGAATTGAATGATGCTTTGGAACGGAATATCACGTTGGCATTGATTGATGATGCCTGGAAAGAACATTTAAGAGCGATGGATGATCTGCGACAAAGCGTACAAACAGCAGGTTACGAACAAAAAGATCCACTGGTTATTTATAAGATAGAAGCTTTTGGCGCTTTTAAGCAAATGGACGATGAAGTGAATAAAGATATCGTCAGTTTCCTTTGTCATGCTCAAATACCGATGGAGCAAACCAATGCCGGTCAGATACGTGAAGGCAGGGAACGCAAAACCGATATGAGTAAAATGCGCCAGCGTAAAGAAGAGTTTGCAGGTGCCGGTGGTCCGGAGCATATCAGTGCAGAAAATGATTATATAGATCCATCAGAACATATCAAGCAGGAACCGATACGTGTTGAAAAAGCACCGGGAAGAAATGATCTTTGTCCTTGTGGTAGTGGGAAGAAGTATAAACATTGCCATGGTAAGGAAGTGTAATTTTTTTTAGTAAGATTGAAAACCGTTTCTGAAATGAAGCGGCTTTTTTATACATTAATCAGAAATTTTTTTATTGCTCAGCAGTATCTTCTACAGTTGCTTTAAGGCTAAGCTTAAGCCAAATAAA
>CANKNL010000084.1 GCA_947483345.1 Chitinophagaceae bacterium
CTTAAACCAACCTCGCCTGCAAAACAATAATGTTGATTGATAACAACATCTTCGTAACTGCTTAACAAAGCACATACGATGGCCAGGTCAATAGAAGGGTCTTCTACTTTTATACCACCGGCAATATTTATAAAAACATCTTTAACACCAAAATGAAAGCCGCCTCTTTTTTCAAGCACGGCCAATAATAATTGTAAGCGCCGCAGATCAAAACCGCTCACCGTACGTTGCGGTGTGCCATAAACACTTTGAGTTACTAATGCCTGGCCTTCAATTAATAAAGGCCGCATGCCTTCCATGGTGGCTGCAATGGCAATGCCACTTAATTGTTCTTCTTTTTGCGTAATTAATAATTCTGATGGGTTATTTACTGCCCGCATGCCTGTGCCGGTCATTTCGTATATACCGAGCTCAGATGTAGAGCCAAAGCGGTTTTTAAGCGTTCGTAAAATGCGGTAAGCATAATGCTGGTCACCTTCAAACTGTAAAACGGTATCTACCATATGTTCTAATATCTTAGGCCCTGCAATGGTTCCATCTTTGGTGATATGGCCAATTAAAAAAACAGGTGTATTGCTTTCTTTGGCAAAGCGCTGCAACTCACCGGCTGTTTCTCTTATCTGGCTAATGCTGCCGGCACCGCTTTCTACAAAAGGTGATTGAAGGGTTTGTATCGAATCGACTATGACCAGTTGCGGTTTCAGTTTTTTTATTTCCTGGAAAATAGTTTGTGTATTGGTTTCGGTAAGGATATAAAAATTGTCGCTGCCAATGCCGATACGGTCGGCACGCATTTTTATTTGTTGTTCACTTTCCTCGCCACTTATATATAGTGTAACAATATCTTTAAGCTGTAAACCGATTTGTAAAAATAAAGTTGATTTTCCAATTCCCGGTTCACCGGCAACCAAAACAAGGCTGCCTAAAACAATGCCACCACCAAGTACCCGGTTTAATTCTGCATCATGGGTAAGGATTCTTTTTTCTTCGGCGCTGCTGACATCATTTATCGAAATGGTTTTTTGTTTTCCCAAACCCGAATAATCGCGCCATTCATCTTTTTCTTTTTTATCTGTTCCTTTCACAATGACTTCTTCTACAAACGTATTCCAGGTATTACAGCCCGGACATTTACCCAGCCATTTGGCAGATTCGTAACCGCAACTCTGACAAAAAAAAGCGGATCTGGTTTTACTCATGTTCTTATTACAATTTACAAAGTACGAATGTAGAGTAGAAACTTTTCATTGTAGTAAATAAAATTAAAAAATATGTTACAGAAAAATGGCTGTAAGAATTTTTGAATTTTTTTAAAAATTTGCAAGCATTTTTAGTTGAGTTTATGCTTCTTTGAAGTTTCGGTAATGGTATGCCTGATTGTTCTTTTGCTGAGGCCTAAAAAGTAAAAGGGTCAACATTGCTGTTGACCCTTTGTACTTACTAACCCATTAAATTCTATTGCTAAATTACAAATTCAGTCCACATAAAAAAATAAAATTTGGGAGATGTTAATAAGTAATTACACATTAGATATACCAGAAAGTACTTGGTTGATAGGCATTTAAAATATTGATAATCAGTCATTTAAAGTTAAAATCGGACAATATTTTGCCCCTATTATTTGAGGTTAAATTAAAATTATTTTTTTAAATTATTTGGTTTATAAAATAAACTACTTTATGTTTGTTTAAAATTAGGAAAGATGAAAAGGGGGTTAATATTACTTTTTTTGATACTGAGTTTAACAGCTAAGGCACAGGTGAGAATAGCTGGAAAAATTATGGATAACAGGGGTAAACCGGTTAATGGGGTCAGTATTACTTTAAACGGTACCTACGATGGTGCCACCACGGATTCATTGGGTAATTTTTCATTCTTAACTACAGAAAAAGGTAAAATAATATTACAAACATCTATTATAGGTTACAGGCCTTTTGAGCAGGAGTTGACTATTGGATCAAATCCTATTACAGTAAATATAACTATGAAAGAATTGGTTACCGAATTAAAAGCAGTTGTCATATCTGCAGGTTCTTTTGTGGCGAGTGATAAAAATAAAGGGGCCGTTTTAACAGCGCTTGATATTGTAACCACACCAAGTGCCAATGGCGATGTAACCAGTGCTTTTAAAACCCTGCCCGGTACCCAGCAGGTTGGCGAAAGTGAAGGGTTATTTGTTAGAGGAGGATCGGCAACTGAGAGTAAGATCTATATGGACGGGAACCTAGTAAATAACTTTTTTTACAGCAGTACACCCGGCATTGCCACACGTGGAAGATTTAATCCATTCCTGTTTAAAGGCACCATTTTCAGTACTGGAGGTTATTCGGCTTTATATGGTCAGGCCCTTTCTTCAGCATTAATTCTGGAAAGTAAAGACTTACCTGAAAAAACCGAAGCAGACCTGGCAATATCTGTAATTGGCGTGGGTGGTGGTATTCAGCACCTGGCTAAAGATAAAAAATCATCCTGGGGTATTTCATATAACTATACAAACCTGTGGCTGGGCTTTGCCATCAATAAACAAAAACAGGATTTTTTTCAAATACCGGTGTATCACCAAGGCGACGCTAATTTTAGAATTAAAACTAAAACTGGCGGATTTATTAAATACTATGGCTATATCAGTGCCAATAAAACAGGTTTTAAAAACAATGATATAGATTCAGTCATATTAAAAAATGCCTTTGCCATTGAAAATTTAAATACCTATCAAAATATTAACTGGCGCGAGAATGTGGGAATGGGTTGGAAATTGACAACCGGTATCAGTTACAGTACTAACAAGGATGATATAACAAATGAACTTCAGGATGCCAATAATCAAAAACAGATTATTACCAATCCATCGTTTTATTCATTTAAAAATTTTACACTTAATAACAGGGCACAATATGCGCAGATAAGGTTTGTTGCCGAAAAAAAATTAAATGGTTTAAATGTTATTCGTTTTGGGTCTGATTATTTTTACAGTAAAGAAAAATCTACCTATACACTCTACGATGGATCGCAGTTTACTGAATCGGTAACCGATAATCTGGAATCTGTTTTTGCCGAAGCAGATGTTTTTATTACCAATGACCTGGCAGCAAAAGTTGGTGGCCGGGTGGAGCATTCGCAAATAGTTGATAAATGGAACATAGCCCCAAGGTTGTCTGTAGCCTATAAGTTCGCCGATAACAGCCAGGCTTCATTTGCATATGGGTTATTTTATCAGAATCCCGAAAGAAAATACCTGCCAACCGTTGCCAGTCTTGATTATTCAAGAGCGGCACATTATATACTACAGTATCAAAAGATCAGCAGTCAACGTACATTTAGGCTGGAAGCATTTTACAAAAAGTATTCTGACTTATATAAAACAGCTACATCGTTAACAGGCAGGGAAGTGGCTTTCAATAATAATGGTTTTGGCCATGCAACCGGGTTAGAGTTTTTCTTCAGGGATAAAAAAACTTTTAGGAATGTGGATTACTGGATATCCTATTCTTATTTAGATACAAAAAGAGATTTTTTAAATTACCCGCAGTCTATTACCCCTTCATTTGCGGCAAATCATACTGCAGCATTTGTGATAAAGAAATTTGTTTTGCCCTGGAAAACCGGTTTTAATCTCAGCTACAATTTTGCAACGGGTCGTCCTTATTATCATTTTGCTTATGATCATGTACAAAGTAAATATGTTATCGGCGATGCCGGAAAAACAATCAGCTACAACAGTATGAGTTTTAGTGTGAATTATTTACCGAATCTGGGTAAAAAAAATCCGAAAGCATTTGCAGTATGGGTGCTGGGTATAAATAATGTACTGGGACAAAACCAGGTGTTTAATTACAATTACAATAACAGCGGCAGCCGAAAAGAAGCAGTTACACCGCCATCAAAACGCTTTATTTTTATTGGCTGCTTTTTAAGTTTTGGAATTGACAGAACACAGGATGCAATAAATAATAATCTTTAAACAATAAACGTAACAATCATGTCACACTATCAACCAGCTCCCGAAGGTAAAGACCCTGTGCTTTGGGAGATCGCACAAAAAAGGGCAGGTTTTAAAACACATGCTGTAACCTATGTTATTCTGAATTCATTTTTTTGGGCTGTTTGGTTTTTATCATCAAGCCGTCATCAGATGGATTTTAATATGTTCAATTGGGATCATTTGCCTTGGCCGGTTTGGCCCATGCTGGGTTGGGGTATCGGTCTTGCATTTCACTTTGCAGGGGCTTATATTTTTCCAAGAACGAACTCAATTGAAACAGAATACGAAAAATTAAAAAATCAACAAAAAAACAAATCATAACAATCACTGCTAATATCTTCCAGTACTTCCGCTATATCGGTAGGTTGAAGTGAGGCCAAAATTTAACAAATGAAAAAATTAATTCTTCTTGTCGTAGTTACTTTGTTTGTAACCGGCACATTCGCGCAAAGCGATAAATACATAGCATCTATGAAAAGCAATATTATGGCTATTGATACCAGTTATAAAAATCCGGCTGATCTGTTAACGCTGGCTAATAAATTCGAACGCATTGCCACTGCTGAAAAAAATCAATGGTTAGCATATTACTATGCAGCTCTTTGTCAGGTTAATTATACTTACATGGAATCTGATAAAACTAAAGTTGATGCCATCGCAGATAAGGCTACTGAATTAATTGATAAAGCCGATGTGCTACAACCCAATAATTCGGAAATCAGCTGTATTAAAAGTATGATCGCCAGCAGTCATATGATGGTAAACCCAATGCAGCGCTACATGGAATACAGTACTGAGATTAATTCGTTTATGGAAGCTGCCATGCAGCAGGATCCCACAAATCCCCGCCCCGAATATTTAAAGGGACAGGCTTTAAAATATACGCCTGAACAGTTTGGTGGCGGATGTGGAACCGCAAAGCCCGTATTAGAATCGGCGCTGGATAAGTTTAATAAATTTAAGACAGCCAGCGACATACATCCAAACTGGGGTAAAAGCAGAGTAGAGTTATTAATAAGTGAATGTAAATAGAAGGATATGTTATAGATTAACAGTACTGTTAATCCATAACAGCTAACCCAAAACAGTTGTATATGCAATCAGAAAATTTTTCTCCAACAGACAGCCTGCAATTAATTAACAACATGATTAACCAGGCAAAAAACCGTTTTAGTGAAAATGGGTTTTTGTACCTGCTATGGGGCTGGCTAATTTTATTTTGTTCTTTAGGACAATTTATTATGATGCAGCTACATCTGTTCAAACATCCAGAAATGGTATGGATGAGCACCTGGCTGGCTGCTATTTTTCAAATCATCTACCTGGTTAAAACAAAGAAAAAAGAAATTGTAAAAACATACAGCGAAAATATTATTAATTATATCTGGGTGAGTTTTGGTGTGTGTATGTTTATCCTGGCTTTTACTTTAGGAAAAACCCAGGGCTGGGATATTGTATATGCCCTTTTTCTGATGCTGTACGGCACACCTACATTTTTATCTGGTGTTGTTATGCAGTTTAAGCCGCTTAAAATTGGTGGTATTGTTTGTTGGGTTTTGGCCATTGTGGCAACTTTAATTGCACCGGTGTATGGCTTATTATTATTAGCGGCGGCCATGGTTGCAGCCTGGATAGTACCGGGGTACCTGCTCAGGAAAAAATTTAAAAATCAAAACAACTGAACATGGAAGAAAATAAATTAAGTGAAAACGAAAGCCTGATGCTGATAACAGAAATGATAAGCAAGGCTAAAAGTTCTTATCATTCAAATGGCACAGGAGCCATCATGTGGGGGATCATAATTTTCTTTTGTAGCCTGTTTGATTTTTTTCAGATGCAGTTTAAGTTTGACATTGGTTTTGATATCTGGTGGTTGATGTTCTTGGCATTGATTCCACAATTTTATATGATGTTTAAAAACGGCAAAAAGAAAAATTTTGTGAGTTATGAAGAAACAACAATGAGTTATGTTTGGGGAGCATTTGGATTAAGTATTTTAATGCTGATGTTTTTCAACAATTATTACAGGCCGGCACATTCCGAGTCATTATTTCTGATGTTGTTTGGTATACCAACTTTTATAACCGGTGGCATGTTCCGGTTTAAGCCTATGATATTAGGAGGGTTAATCTGCTGGGCGTTATTTTTTATCTCCTTGTATACCGATTTAAAAATAAATATGCTGCTAATGGCATTGGCAGCATGCTCTGCCTGGTTAATACCCGGCATTATTTTACGTAAAAAATGTAGCCTCGCGGCCCAACAAGCTAATGGCATTTAAAGAACTCGATCCCATATTACACTCTCAACTCAGGCTTGCTGTGGTAAGCCTGCTCATTAGCGTACGTGAGGCCGAGTTTACTTTTTTAAAAGAGAAGACAAATGCAACAGCGGGTAACCTCAGTGTACAGATCAATAAATTAAAAGATGCAGGATATATTGAAGTAACCAAACAATTCAGTAATAATTATCCGCAAACCATTTGCCGGATAACCAAAAAAGGCATTGAATCTTTTGAAGACTATGTGAGTGCACTGCAGTCCTATATGAATCTGGGCACTCCATAAAAAGGGATTAAATTTATTTTTAAACTTTTTACCTGCTTATCCGTTTTATCTTTGATTATATATTGTACCATGTCTTCAATCATACAGGTTAAAAATCTATCCAAGCAATTCAACGATATTCAGGCTGTAAATGAGCTTTCATTTACTGTTGAAGAAGGCGATGTGTATGGCTTTTTGGGGCAAAATGGGGCTGGTAAATCCACCACAATCCGCATGTTGCTTACGCTGATAAAACCAACGGCCGGCGATATCAGCATTTTTGGAAAAAGCCTTTCTAACTATCGCCAAGAAATATTAAAACAAGTTGGTGCGGTAATTGAAAAGCCCGATCTGTATAAATATTTATCGGCATTTGACAACCTGGCCATTTTTGCCAAAATGAGTGGCATGAAACCCAACAGAGCCCTGTTATTGGATCAGTTAAAAATGGTAGGTCTTGAAGAAAGAGCTTTTAGTAAAGTAAAAACATTTAGTCAGGGCATGAAGCAAAGACTGGGTATTGCTGTGGCTTTGGTGCATAATCCGCAATTGATCATTTTAGATGAACCCACTAATGGACTTGACCCACAAGGCATTGCTGATATGCGAAACCTGATCTTGCATTTGAGCCGGCAACTGGGAAAAACCATCGTTGTTTCTTCGCATCTGCTCAGCGAAATAGAACTGGTCGCAAACAGAATGCTGATCATTCACAAAGGCAAAAAAATAGTGGAAGGGGATGTGGCCGCATTGCTGGATCCTTCAAAATCATTGGTGCAAATTGAAACAGACAATAATGTAATGGCAAGAGAAAAATTGGGGCTTACAAAGTGGGCGCCACTTATTCAGGATAATGCCTTATGCCTGCAGCTTAAAATGAATAAGGAAGCAGTACCACAGTTAATTACCGATCTGGTATCATTACAGGTGCAGCTGCTTTCGGTAAATCCAATGCATTCATTGGAAGATTATTTTCTTTCACTAACAACTCAAGCCGGCCATGTGGAATCTTTTACAAATTGAATTATTTAAAATATTTAAGAAACCAAGAACCTACCTGGCATTTGCCATCATAGCCGCATTTATTTTTTTAATACAACTGGGCTTGCTTGTAAATGGAAAAGACTGGATGAAGTTCATGCTTGGGTCTTTAGATGAAACCATGAATATTGATTACAATAAATTGGTGAACGGATATGCCGTTTGCTATTTTGTGCTCAATTTGCTATTGGTACATGTTCCCATTTTGGTTGCCCTTGTTGCCGGAGATGTGGTTTCGGGCGAAGCGAGTATGGGCACATTAAGATTACTCGCTGCTAAGCCGGTTAGCCGTACCCAAATAATTCTGGCTAAATATTTTGCAACGGCAGTGTATGTTTTTGCTTTGCTGTTATGGATTGCCATAATTTCTTTGGTAGTGAGTTTGGCTGTTTTTGGCAAAAACGATCTGGTAGTGGCAAAAACAAATGGTTTGCAACTGATAGAATCCGGTGATGTACTGTGGCGTTATTTTTTTGCGTTTGGTTTTGCCTTTATTGCCATGATGGTGGTGGCTGCTATTTCGCTGTTATTATCTGTTTTATCAGAAAACTCCATAGGCCCGATAGTGGCTACTGTGGGTATTATCATTGTATGTACGTTAATCAGTGAAATGGAAATACCCCTGTATCAAAAATATATTAAACCTTACCTGTTCACTACTTATATGTTGGGCTGGAAAGGATTTTTTTATATCGGTTCTACAGATGATGGTGAAACGATTAAGGGGTCTATACAGTATTTACCAGGTATTTTAAAAAGCATGGCGGCGTTGTTAATATATATTGTGGCACTAGTTTCTGCATCTGTTTTTATATTTCGTAAAAAAGATATTTTATCATAAAAGTTTTCTATGAGATCTGTTTTTCTGTTTTTTTTCCTGCTTCAACTTACGTCATCTGCACGGGCACAGGATATCAATACGTTGGTACAAAAAGTAAAAGATAAAATAAATCTGGTTAATGACTATGCGGCAAATGGTACCATGAAAACCAATGTGATCTTTTTAAAAGTTCCGGTTGCAACTGTAAAGCTGTTTTTTAAAAAGCCAAACCGGCTTAGAATTATCAATGAAAAAGGAATTTCTTTTATACCCAAGGGTGCCGTAAATATGAATATGAGTAATGTACTCAGCAGTGGTAAATACAGCGTGCTGGATGCCGGAACGGATAAAATTGGTAACGTGGTTGTAAAAGTGGTTAAATTATTGCCGGAAGATGATAATGCCGATGTGGTACTTTCTACTTTGTACATTGATGCAGTAAACCAGGTGATCCTTAAAACAAAAACCACAACCAGGGATAATGGAACTTATGAACTGCAAATGAGTTATGGAAAATTCATCAATTATGGCCTGCCGGATAAGATCATCTTTTCTTTTAACACCAAAGATTATAAAATGCCCAAGGGCGTTACTTTTGACTTTGAAGACGGCACAGAAAAGAAAAAAGTTGATGATAAAATTAAAAATAAAATGGGTAAAGTAGAAATTTACATCAGTGATTACACCATCAATAAAGGTATAGCAGACCAGGTATTTAATTAGAAAACTGAATATGATGAGAACTGTTACTCAGGTAGTTCACTGATCCGTTCATCAACCATATTGGCATTTACTACCGAACTCATTTTATTAAGCGGATTTTTGTGCTGCCCGTCATACTCTTGTCTGCCAACAATAATGTCAACGCATTTAAAAATGGCTTCTCTTAATGAAGATTCATCGGCCTTTCCAGAGCCGGCAATATCAAAAGCTACGCCATGATCGGGAGAGGTTCTAACCCCAGGTAACCCGGCAGTATAATTAACGCCTTCGCCGATGGCCAATGATTTAAAGGGAATCAATCCCTGGTCGTGATACATGGCCAGCACTGCATCAAATTTTTCATAATGTCCGCGGGCAAAAAAAGCATCTGCCGGGTAAGGGCCAAAGCAAAAAATATCACGTTGTTTGGCCTCCTTAATGGCCGGCTTAATAATGTCCATTTCTTCTTTTCCAATAAGGCCTTCATCACCTGCATGCGGATTTAAACCCAGTACGGCAATTCTTGGTTTATTAATATTAAAATCTCTTTTTAAAGAATTGTTGATGATCTGCAGTTTGCTGATAATGCCTTCTCTGGTAATATGTTTGGCCACATCCTGTACAGGCAGATGTTCTGTTACAAGAGCCACCCGCATATTATCGGCAATCATAAACATGGCCACATCGGCAGCGCCATATACATTTTTAAGATAAGGGGTATGTCCTGTAAAGTTAAACTGATCAGACTGGGTATTGCTTTTATGAATGGGTGCTGTAACAAGGCCATCAATAAAATTATCTTTTAATGCCTTGGCAGCTATTGTCAAACTTTTAATGGCATATTTTCCGCCTATATCATTTAAGATACCCGGGTTTATGTTTACTTCCTCTTCCCAGCAGCTAAACAGGTTAATCTGTTTGTGGTTGATCCGGTTTAATTCTTTAACACTGGTAAAATTGATATTTATTTCAGGCAGACCTTTTCTGTAAAAGTTAAGCACTTTGTTATTCCCAAAAACTACCGGTGTACAAATATCCAGTATGCGGTTATCTGACAGTGTTTTAATAATGATTTCTATTCCAATGCCGTTTATATCGCCGCAGCTGATACCGATAACAGGTTTATTTTCAAAAGCAGAACTCATGTTTACAATAATTAGGATGTAAAAATACAATTTCTTAACTGTATTATTTAATATAGGATACTTTTCAAATACAGGCGT
This sequence comes from Chitinophagaceae bacterium, assembly GCA_947483345.1. GTDB lineage: Bacteria > Bacteroidota > Bacteroidia > Chitinophagales > Chitinophagaceae > Ferruginibacter. The sequence continues at coordinate 10,315 of CANKNL010000084.1, forward strand.
AAATTCAACCTGATCTTATTTATAATGGAGAGAGAATTAATGCTGTAAATAAAGAGGCCGTCTCATTTACAAATGAGACGGCCTCCTGGTATACTTATTTAATTACCGCACAATAATTAATTGCTTTACAATTTTTTCAAACGGTGTATCAATCAATAAAGCATAAACACCTTCGCTAAATTTATCCAGACTTAAATTAACGTTATTATACCCTTTGGTTAAATTGTGTTTCTGTACTAAAACGGTAGATCCCAATTTATCCAGCAAGGTAATTGTTGCCTGTGTATTTACTTCCGTGTACACCGTTACACTAACATGATTGTTTGCAGGGTTAGGCATAATGGTAACCGGAATATGAGTTGGGGTTTTTCTTATGATTAAAATATTGCTGTATTTTATTTC
>CANKNL010000085.1 GCA_947483345.1 Chitinophagaceae bacterium
TAATCTTCACCAGACACCAGGGATATTGGCAAAATGTGATAATATTCTACATTAAAACTTAGCCGCTTAGTCAATTTAATTCTGCCTCCAATACCCATGGCAAAAATATCATTAGGTTCTGTTACAGAACTGGCCAAATTAGAATGTACATAGGAAGGCATGAGTTGAAATGAAACACCCTCACTGAATTTACGTGCAATTAAGAGCTGGTGTGTATAAGATAAGCGGGAAGTATAATAATTTTGACGTTTTGGATCTGCCCACTTTAAGGTATTTAGCATTACCGTGGATACCGCATTTACCGAAATTGGAGAAGACCAACGGCCGCCGGTTGACTGTCTTAAAATTTTAAACTGGCCAAAAAAATCATATTGCTTTTGATAAGTACTTCGGCCTACACCCACCATTAATCGTTTAGAAATACCGTAATCCAAACCAATGCGCATAGAAGCTTGATCAAGCCCGAAAAGCTCATAACTGCCTTTGTTTAACATTCCAAACCGGTGAGAAATTTTTACATCTAAAACACCGGGAGCTGCATTTTCAATAGAGTGTCCATTGATTAACCGACTTGTTTTAAAAGTGGCAGTAGCATAATCTTTTTTCTTATCTTTTTTGCTTTCGTCATCAAGCATTTTCATAAGATCGTCCTGTGCATATATTTTTGGCAGGGAAACACCCAGCAAAACAATAAATAATAAAAGGGTTTTCATTGATCAGATTTTTAGTTAATTAATTTTTGGGGTCGTAATTACAATCAACTATAATATCAATTGATTCCGAAATTTTATCAGCCACTAATGAAGGAATGCTGACATTATAATCTTTTAGTTTTACCTGAAATTTTGCCGCTGCATTAAGTTTGCCGCCCTTAACGGTGATGGAACCTTTGGTAGAGACTTTCTTAGTTACACCATGAAAAGTTAAATCACCTTCTACAGTTACCGGATAAGCTCCTGGCACTGAAAAATTCACTGCAGTTAGGTTGCTAATCTTTCCTTTAAAACTGGCTTTGGGAAATTTATTACTCTCTACATAGTTCTCATTAAAATGTTCTTCCATTAACGCACTGGCAAAATGAAAGCTTTTCATTAATATGGCAATGACCATATCACCTGTTTGGGTATTGATTATACTAGACACTTCATTATTGTCGGCTTCCACTTTTTCAGGTGATTTAGCCTGGGAATAGAAAGAGACTTTTCCGGTCTTTGTCATGTACATATTTTGTGCATCTGCTACTGTTGCAGATAAAAAAATGAGTGTACAAAAAATTACTTTTTTCATAGAAATAAATTTTAATTGTTAGGAGAACCTGAATTGATCCATTGTTTAATTTTATCTATAGTGCAACTTGCTAATTTAGCTGCATTTTTAGGCATACTGCCATTAACCAGATCTGTTGAGCCGATTAACCGACCGTTATCTGCCTGTGCTTTTACGCCATTGTAAGTATCCAGAACAATACCACTTGCAGCATCCGTTGTATTGTGGCATCCACCCAGATTACAACTTGAATTCATAATTGGCAAGACACCACTCGAGAATTTTGTTACAACGGTGGTATCGCAGGGTTGTTTACCATCGGGATATAATAAATCGGCTTTATCATAATAACAGCTTTCAACCAATGAAAGCGTTAAACATGCCGCCATAATCATTAAGATAGTTTTCATAAATATTGATTTCTTGGGTTTATAAATTAATTATTGGGTGTTCCGGCAGTAATCCACTTCTGAACCTGGTTTATCCTGCAGTCTGATAGTTTTGAACTCCCTTTTGGCATGGCACTAAAGCCTGCAGTATGCATAATACTGCCTATTAGCTTGCCATTTAAGGCTATACTTTTTACACTGGCATAAGTGCTCACATCAATGCCGCCCCCTAAATTTGTTGGATTGTGGCAACCTTTGCAATAGGTATTCATAATGGGAGTAACAGCACCTGAATAGGTAAAGAGGGTTGTATCGCAATCATTACAGGCATTGTTTTTAGCGCCTTGTAAAATCCAGGTATAAATAATGTCTTTTTGTGCCTGGGTAAAGGCCGCCGCTGGTGGTGGTGGCATTCTTTCGCTGCCAGATTTATTAAGCACTTTAAATAGCTTACTGTTTGAAGGATCACCCGGACGAACGCCACCGGTTGCCATAATATTGCCATAAGTAGACAAGTAAACATCTTCTTCATGTGTTATAATATCATGACAGCCACTCATAGCACAGCCCGAATTTAACAATGGCAGTACCTTGTTTTGAAAATACACCGTATCTGCACTGCAAGATTGTGTACCACCAATAACGGGTGTATCTTCAGCGATTCTGAATGGAATTTCATGTTTGCAGGAAATGATCATGGCAAACAAAACTAGTCCCATTATTTCTACCAAGAATGATGCTTTCAATTTCATTTTGCTTTTTTAGGATTTTAAAAATTGGTTCTTCTATAAGTATTGTAAATCTATTTTAAAAGCTACATTTATTGAATAACACACCTTACCAAAACAACATCTGTAAGATAACCGGTACATATCCCTTTTAATGTAATCGTGGCACCGGCTTTTAATTCTGTTTTGCCCACTGCTTCAAGCGTACCTCTTACCGTACTCATATCAGTTCCATTGAGTGTAATTATGGTTTCACCTTTCTGGTTTTGAGACAGATCGCTGATGTTACCCGTTACTTCAAGTATTTTATCCAGATAGATGCTGTTTGCTGTGGCTTCATTATTTTCAAAGGCTGTAGCCAGTTGAGTTGCAGTAGCCGTAATGGCTTTTGCATGTTCCACATTGCGGTGGGGTTTTGTATACATTTTATAGCCCACAAAACCACCAGTTACCAGTATAATTAATCCTGATAATAATACCCAGGTTATAATTTTTTTTCTACTTTTTTTCATGAATATTTCAATTTAATCTAAGTTATCTAAAAATTGGGCCAACTTTTCATAAAAGTCGTTAAAGATTTGCTGAATCTGTATAAAAACATGCTGAGCCTGATTTTTATCATTTTATAAACAAGTTCAGCATGTTGGTCTTTCAAAAAACTATCAGGTTTAAACGCCGGTATACTAATCTGTATATTTATGCCCAGCATTTACCCAGTTGGTAACTATTAATTTTTCGGCTGCAGTAAAAAATGGTTGTGGACTTTTTGGCATTTTTACCCATCCTGCAGTAAACAAAACGCAGGTTTTATTTATTTGATCCCATTTTAAAACAATATTGCAATCTGAATCAAAATTATATCCTGCTGCATTATTACCTGCACCTATATGACATCCACTGCCATTACATCTGGTTGAAATAAGCGTTCTCATATTTGTAAACAAAGGGCCTTTGGGCACTACACCTACAGTCACCGTTTGTGTTTTTGTACAGCCATTTACATCTTTTACACCCATTAAGAAATTACCGGCATTTAAACTAGCAAATATATTGCTGGCCTGGTAAGCACCGCCATTTAAATTATAGGTAAAGCCTGTAGAACCTGTGGCGGTTAACGTTATGCTACCATTATTGGTTGGCGTTACACAAGGGATGGTATTGACCACAGTTGCTGTAATTGTAATTACAATATTTGTACATGGGTTTGTTGCAGTAAGCACAACCTGTAAAGCACCCAGACAGCCATTTGAATTTTTAGCAGTAACCGTATAAGTGCCTGCTGCCAGATTCAGAAAAACACCACTGGCCTGAAATGGTCCGTTATTGATACTATATGTAAATCCTGTTCCTCCTGTTGCTGATGCTGTAATGGAACCATTACTTTGGCCTTGAGCTGGGTTTACCGTTGTTGCAGTAACTATTACAGTTATACCCGCACACGGATTAGTTTCAGTTAAAACAACGGTTGTTGCACCGGTACAGCCATTTGAATTTTTGGCAGTTATTGTATAATTGCCTGCAGCCAAATTTAAAAAAGTTCCACTGGCTTGAAAAGCCCCGTTATTTAAGCTATAAGTAAATCCTGTGCCACCGGTTGCGGTTGCAGTAATGGAACCATTGCTTTGGCCAATGGCCGGATTAACTAAGGTAGTAGTAACCGTTACCGTAACACCTGCACAGGGATTAGTATTTCCTAATGCAACAGTTTTTACACCCGTACAACCATTTGAATTTTTTGCCGTGATGGTATAATTGCCTGCTACCAAACCGCTGAATGTACCACTGGCTTGATAGGCTCCATTATTTAAACTATAAGTAAATCCTGTGCCACCTGTTGCTGTTGCAGTTATTGAACCATTACTTTGGTTGGTAGTTGGTTGAACAACTGTAGTGGTTACTGTTACTGTAATGCCTGCACAAGGATTAGTATTAGATAGTGAAACAGTGGTTACACCCGTGCAACCGACTGAATTTTTTGCCGTGAGGGTATAATTGCCAGCTGCTAAGCCGCTGAATGTACCACTGGCTTGAAATGCCCCATTATTTATGCTATAAGTAAATCCGCTGCCGCCGGTTGCTGATGCAGTTATAGAACCGTTACTTTGACCTGTTGTTGGTTGAACAACTGTGGTAGACACCACTACAGTTATACCTGCACAGGGGTTATTAGTACCAATTGTTATTACAGCAGTACCCAAACAACCTGATGCACTTTTTGCTGCTACCGTATAATTACCTGCTGCTAAGTTTGAAAAAATGGCATTACTTTGAAAAGCACTTCCATTAATGCTGTAAGTAAAACCTGTGCCACCTGTAGCTATTGCAGTTATTGTACCATTCGCCAGATTTGGTGAAGCATCAGTTTTTGTGAGTGTTACGTTAATAGTAACACCCTGGCAGGGGTCAAATGATTGAATCTGTATTTCTACAGTATCAGTACAACCGAAAGAGTTTTTACCAACCAGATTATAATTTCTAAAAGGTTCGAGCCCGGTAAAATAGCCTGTATCTCTGTACGGGCCTCCATTTAAACTGTACTTAAAACCTGAACCACCTGTAGCGGTGGCCGAAATTGTACCATTGTTTTGGTTTAGCGTTGCAGGGGTTTGTGTAGCCGTGACTACCAAAGAACTTCCATCACAAGATGGTACCGGTAACTCATGTTTGCACGCAAATTGAAAAATTACAATAATTAATACCAGAAAACTTGCAATTTTAATAGTGATACTTTTTTTCATAAACATTGGGGTTGTGATTAATAAATAAAAATAAAAGTTGGTTTGATACTTATATCATTTATTTACTGAATTGGGGGTTTAATTAGAATTGCTTTTTTTAAAACGAAAAATTAAGCCAAATCGTGTGTTTGCTTGTTTAGGCCGGCTGAATCTGTAAATAGGGATGCTGAGTCTGTAAAAAGGAGGGGGGCGGGCATATAATTGCTATTCTGAAAGCCAGTTTCTGAAATCTACGGCCCTGTCAACAGCAACGATGATCACTGTTTTAAAAGAAGGGGATAGCTTGATAATAATTCGGGAACGGGTATGTGCTTTCATTTCATCAATGGCATGATGTCCAATGATAAACTGCCTGTTTATTCTAAAAAAAATTTGCGGGTTTATTAAGTCTTCTATTTGATCAAGATTAAGATCAATCGGATAGCGCTTGCCATCATTGATACATACAAAGTTTGACTTATTTTCAGTATAGAAATAGGCAATGTCTGATACTGGCAATGATTTAATAATATCACCGAATTTAATGATAAAACGGTCTCTGTACTTTTTTTGGGGTGGTTGTAAGGTCTTTAAAATTTCGGCGTAATCAACTACAAAAGACCTGGAATTTTGTAATAATTTCAATTTATCAATGGCCTTTTTTACGTCACTTTCATCAATGGGTTTAAGCAGGTAATCTACGCTGTTTACTTTAAAAGCCTGTAATGCATAATCTTCGTAGGCCGTAGTGAAAATAACAGGGCAGGTAATAACTATTTTATTAAAAATCTGAAAACTGTTTCCATCGGCTAATTGAATATCCATGAAAATTAATTCGGGCATGGGGTTATTAAGAAGCCAGTTAATGGTTTCTTCAACACTGGCTGTAGCACCCGCTAAAATGGCCTCAGGAACAACCTGCGTAATGATTTTTTGCAGGCGGCTCAGGGCCTGTTCTTCATCTTCTAATATGAGTATTCGCATATTTAGTTCGAATAGATTAAAGGTAGCTTGACTATAAAGGCTTCATTATTTTCTTCCTGAATAACTTTTTTATTTAATAAAAATTTATACCTGTTCTTTATATTTTGTAAACCAACGCCTTCACTTTCTTCTTTTTCCAATTTGGGGTTAAAATTATTTTGCATCACTATCAAATCCCCTTCCGAAAAGATGGTGATGTGCAGCGGCTTGTCTTTACTTATTGTATTATGCTTAACGGCATTTTCTGCCAGCAATTGCAATACTAATGGTGGTATAAAGGTAGATTTTTTTAAAGCAGGTTCAATATCAATGTTAACCTGCAATGCCGTTCCAAATCTTTTTTTCTGGATGAATAAATATGAATTTAGTAATTCCAGCTCTTCATCTAATGTGATCAGCTCTTTTTGGCTATAGGCGGTCATTTTTCGATAAAACTGCGACAGGTGCTTGATAAGTGCTGCGGCTTCTTTAGGATCATCCTCCACAATATTCATCAATGCATTAAAGCTGTTAAAAAGAAAGTGCGGGTTAACCTGATTTTTTAAAGCCTCATATTGCAGTTGAAATTTTTCTCTTTCTGCATGTTCGGTTTTTTTTACGATTTGAATTCTTTGTTTTACAAACCAGTAAATGAAACCCGAAAAACATAACAGAATCAATATCCTGAACCACCAGGTAGTCCAGAAAGATTGGGTAATTGTAAAATTATAAAAGGTAATCGGGGAGGATTCAAAATTGTCATTCGCAGAGGCCCTTACCTTCATACAGTATGTGCCATGTGGTAATTGCGGGAAATTGATAAAACGGTCCTTGGTCGTTTCCCAATTCTTACTATAGCCTTCTAGCCAATATTGAAATTGAATTTTTTCTGGCGCTTTATAATAAGCAGCAGCAAGTTTAAAACTGAAATTATTCTGGTCGTATGTGAAAATGTTACGTACAGTGGTATCGATTGGTTTATTAAACAAATTGACATACTCAATCACTGCAACCGGCAGGAAGTTAGAAAATGAAGGTTGGGTATTTAAACAAACAATGCCATTTTCAGTTCCAATCCAGATTTTCCCATCCTGTGCCTTTGTTATTGAATTCAAATTCGGTTGCAGTTCTGAAAAACCAGATTCAGCTCCAAAGTGCTGTACAATATTCAAAGCCGGATTTAGCACATCAATGCCTTTCTTATTGATGGCAATTACATTATTATATACATCTACCGAAATAGAAGATATGGCCAGATCAGTCAGGCCATTTTTAGTGCCGTATTGTATAAATTTAGACCCATCATATTCAAACAATCCCTTGTTGTAAGTGCTTATCCATATATGTTGATTATTATCTTCGGCTAGTGAATAAGCAACGCTGGAAGGGAATTGGCCGGTACTGTAAAAATTAACAAACGCATGATTTTCAAAAACAGTTACACCTGCACCATCTGTGGCAAACCAAACCCTGTTTTTTTTATCGATCAGCATATGATAAATATAATCGCTGCCCAATCCATCTTTTTTATTGTAATTGGTAAAACTAATTTTTGAATTCAGTTCGTAATTTTCTTCAGTTAGGCTAAACCTGGAAACCCCGTTAAGTGTGGAGATCCATACCTGGTCATCTTTACCTGCAATACTTAAGATATTGCCGAAATAAGCAATTGGATTTTCTGTAATACGTCGCCATTTACGGGTTTCTACATTCATTCTGAATAAGCCTTCGCCCATGGTGCCAATCCATAAATAACCAAAACGATCCTTATAAAAACAGGTGATATCAATATGATTCAGGGGTGCAGTAATATCATAACTGTGTAAATTATCTTTGCAGAAATGATCTGCAGAACTTTCAAATAAACGAAAATCAGGTGTGAACCATAATTTATTATCATCATCTGCATACAGGCTATGCACCTTCAAAAATTTCACCTCTTTAGCGGCAACCCAATAGTGTAAATAATCGCCGGTAAAACTGATTAATTTATTTTCAGAAGCGGCCCAGATATTCCCTTCATTATCGGGTTGCAGATCTGAAATCCGTTTTGGGAAAAGGGTATCCCTTAAAACACTTTTATTAAGATACCCGGTTTTACTATCAAAACCAATGATGCCGTTTTCTTCTGTGGCAATAAAAATTGAATGATTAATTTCAATAAGGTCATTTATCTGGCCATATAACCACAAACTGTTCTTTATGCCGGCATCAACTATTTGTTTCTTGTCAAGTGAAAAAAGCAAAAAACCTTTTGATTGTGTACCTACCCATATCCTGTTTGGTGATTTGCTTTTTGTTATACAACTGACAATATTATCCGGCAAACCATTCTTCGTTGTAAAAATCTGAATTTTTTTATTTCCATTTTCATAAGTTAAAAAAGATAGACCATGGTCAGTACCGGCAATGATGTCGCTGCCATTGGGGCTGTATAAACAATTTACAAAATCAGCACCCAGCCCATCTTTTTCAGTGATGTTTACAACATGAACTTGGTCATAACAATAGAGGCCTTCACCACCTGTTGCAAACCATAGCCTTTTTTTGGCATCCTGATAAATCGCTGTAATGGACACACCCGGTAGTTTTTCTTTTGGTTTGAAAAAGGAGATTTTATTATTTTCTACTTTTACGATACGACCATCTTTGCAACCCGCCCAAATGGTACCCTCTGTATCTTCAAGTAAGGTTGTAATATTTAATTTCTCTTTTTTGCCATTACTGATTTTCTCAGGTATACTGGCATTGTATTTAAATAAGCCAACAGAACTGCCAATCCATAAAAACCCCTGGTGGTCTCTCAGTAATACATTTGCTTTCAGTATAAGATTTTCTTCTTCTATATCCATTTTTTTTGAAAAAGGGTATTGCGCATGCAACTGCTCAACAGGTATACAAAAGCAAACAAAGAAGCATATAAATTTTAATGGACTCATTTTTTTACAAATTCAACATGCAATTCTACTTTTATTTCAGATGCCAGTTTTTCATGTACAATTCTGGGTATTTTAATATCATGTTCCGCGAGTGCCACTGTAAATGTGCAGTTTAGGATGATTACCCCATTTTTTACTAATAAGTCTCCCTGCAATATTCTTTCCTGAGACACTCCATGAACTGTGAATTTCCCTTTTGCTCTTAAATTATATGAACCGTCTTTGGTAAAATCATCTTCCTCAACAATATGCCCGGTAAAATTGGCTGTTTCATATTTATTGCTTTCTAAATAGTTTTCATTAAAATGTTCTTTTTGTAAAGGGCTGTTAAAATTGTCAAATGTTTTAATGGCAACCGAAAAAGCAAAAGTTCTTTTTTGGGCATCAATTAACCCTTTTAGTTCTTTAGAGGATGCTTTAATTAATTCCAGATTGGTATTGGAATGAAAAGAAATGAGATTCTCCTTTATAATGTAAATGCCGGCATTAGTTTGCGCCAAAAGGCCGGTGCTAAAAAAGAGGCCTGCAACACAGCATAAAAATTTAATTATTTTAAAATCAAACATGTAGTAAAAATAGCTAATTAAATTAAGCAACGTTTGTAAACAATGAATTTCATCTGCTGCTTTTATTTATAGTCTGTGTAAAACAGTAAGTTACAGTGTTATAATATAAATGGTCACATGCATCATTTTACACATAAAATTCATAATTTTAACCTGACTAATTCCCAAAAACATTTGAAGCTTAAAAGGCTATACTTACTACTGCTATTTATTTTATTTGTGCAGTTTATGTATGCTCAACTTAATCCACCTGCACTTTCCAACCTTCATAAAATACTGGTTAGTACCAAATCTAAAACCACAAAAATCGATTCGTTGAGTCTGATCCCCGGTTCTGTAATTATTGAAGGTGTTTTATCAAATACGTATCAGGTAGATGAAGTTAATGCTACCATTACCTGGCTGCAGAAGCCTGTATCTGAAAATGTCATTGTTACCTACCGGGTTTTTCCATATAAATTAAATGCCGTGGTAAGGCATTTTAATTATGATAGTATCCGATATAATTTTCTGAGTGAGAAATCTTTTACATTAAAAGTTGGCGCCAAACAGATAAATCCATTAATGGATTTTGGTAAGATAAAGTCGGAGGGAAGTTTTGGCCGGGGTATTTCCTTTGGCAACAGTCAGGATGCCGTTGTAAGTTCCAGTCTTAACTTACAATTAAATGGCTTTATTGGCGACAGTCTGGAGTTAACGGCTGCCATAACTGATAATAATATTCCTGTTCAACCAGATGGTAATACACAAGATTTGCGTGACTTTGACCGTATTTTTTTGCAGGTTAAGAAAAAAGGATGGCAGGCAAATTTTGGGGATATTGATATACGCCAAAGTAAAAATTATTTCCTTAATTTTTATAAAAGGCTGCAGGGGGTATCTTTTATTACAGATAATAAGATAACCAACAATATGGCCAATTCCTTATTACTAAGTGGAGCCATTGCCAAAGGAAAATTTACACGCAATCAATTAAATACATTGGAGGGTAACCAAGGACCCTATCGATTAACCAGTCCGAATTTAGAATTGTTTTTTGTTGTACTGGCCGGCACCGAAAGGGTATATATGGACGGTGAATTATTGCA
>CANKNL010000086.1 GCA_947483345.1 Chitinophagaceae bacterium
ATTAGCCTTATTACTATCTGCCGGGTTTAAAAGTGATAAAAACCAGCGGCGTGATTTATCCTCAGATTTTTTATTGTCTCCCATGTAGTCGTTTTTTAAAGTTTTGCAATTTTTTAATAACAGATATAAATTAAATTGATGTCGTAAAAGTAAAGGGAATGTTTAGGGTAGTTTATGATATTTGTTAAATTACTTTATGATTATTATCATAAAAACAAACCCGATATTAATTGTATACTTTAGTTTATAGGGGATATGGGGATTACACAAACTGTTATCATACGTGCTAAAAATATTTACTGCTGTTACAAGATCAATATCTAGTCCCTCTTTATTAAGTCCCAGGTTCCCTCTATGATCTGTGTATCCTTTACGGCAAAGAGAACTTCTATCTTGGTAATGTATAAAATAAAAATAGCCCCGGATAAAAGATCCGGAGCTACACTTAAAAACAAATCAAACTACTGTTTCAAAATTTTAAAAATTCCACAGCCTGGTCATATTAAACCCGATTAAAAACTGGCCTTTGGTGTAATCATTCTGGTTAAACAAATTATTGCTCTGTGGCACAATACCATAATAGTTTCCGGCAAATACCTGAAATGCGTGTGCACTGGTTGTTGTTTCTATACCAAAGCAGATATTAGGATGTGGATTATTAGTGGTATGTTGGGTAAGCGGTTGATCGTAGCCGGCAATAATGGCTGTTTTACCCGTTACTTTGTACTTGCCCATAAATGAAATAGCCAGATGACCATTCTTCATTTTCTTCTGAATATCTCCTTTGCTGTCAACATAAGCTTCCACATTATTAAACCAACTGAAACTGGTAGACACCTGAGCAGAAAACTTCTCGTTTACCTTACGTGCTATCATCAACTGATTAAAATAAGACAGGCGGTGAACACCTTCTCTGAAATTGGTTTTATTACGCGAATCAATGACCATATTGGCAAACCAGCTAACACTTACAGGCATTTTGCCCGCAGTTTGCTGGAGTAAGGCATATTTTGCATTGATATCGATCTGCATCCTTTCTTTGGTTATACCCACACCTACATTTAATTTGCTGATGGGTGAATAATTAAGCCCAAGACGAATATTGGAGGGTGCAAAAAATCCCCACAAATCCTTAGCCCCTTTATTAACTATCCCAAAACGGTGATGAATATCAAATTCTAAAGTCCCTTTTATGGGCACCATCACTGTTTGGTTATCGATCAACCAAATACTGTTAAAGGTGTTCTTAACAGGCTTCGTCTTTTTGGATTCAACCTTTACTTTGGCTTTGGCTTCCTGCGCAACTACAGTACCCGTATTGATGCAAAGCAGCAATACAAGGACAATACAACAGCGCTGTAAAAACCGCAACTTCATATTATTTTTAACTTTTTTCATAATTGTTTTTTTAATTGTTTTTAGCGCCTTGTTTTATCCATGCAAGTACAAGTGCATTGTAATCTTTATTAATACCGGTTGTTGGCATTGGGGTGCCTTTTTTGCCACTCATCCACTGGTAAAGTATACTACTTTCGGGTGTAGTGGTATTAAAGTAATTCCCAACGGTTAATGATCCATAAGCATTGGCAGTTGACAGGTCGGGCTTTATACCCCCTGCAGTATGACAACCACTTACAGCACAACTCTTGCTAAAAATTGGAATGATATCTGTGGCCAAATTTACGGGCCGGGTAATCTCTGTACCTGTATCCAAAATTACCGTCTTGTCTTTATAGCATCCAACTAATAACAGCATGGTAAAGCCGGCCAAAAACCCTATCGTCTTTTTATTGTGTAACATGATTTTAATTTTAGGTTTTTAGAAACTCGTGCTGGCTTTTATTTTTTAAACTTCAATACCAGATTGGGTTTAATACCATGCTGATAATTTGATTTATTAAAATACGCTACGCCAAAGAATTGATCCTGTAAACTTGTAAAATCAATATCTTGTTTCAATACATCGGCTGTTTTTAATTTGCGTTTATATTCATATATCCAACCCGTACCTGTGTAAACAGCTGTCATGCTAATATCTGCACGGCCATTTATAACCGGAGAAAGAATAACACTTGGGAAACCTTTTGCAGCAGTTGGTCCTGTAGCCGCATTACCGGTTCTTTGATAATCTGTTCCTGTGTTAGGATCGATGGTTCCAGTTGCATAAGTTAAAACGCCTAAAGAACTAACAGCAGTAATTTTAACGGCTGCTCCACCTGCTAATGTGTCTGCTACTTTTAAATAATCAGCAGCACTGTTGGGTATAACCCACATTGGAACGCTAACAGTAGCACCAGTTCCATCCAATTTTAAATTTTGTTTGTTATTGGCAGAACCTTGCGTTGCATCAGCCGTATAAGTAGGTGCATAAGGCCATGTGGCAGAAGCACCACTCACAACCAGGTCATCAAAGTGACGGCCATTGCCAGAACCACCTACTAAATTAGTAACACCAGGGCCACCTGCCCAATCCTGGTATTCATCATCCATATTGCCAAAAGCAAGTCCTCTTGCTGGGTGTGCCCACCACATATCAATTTTTTCACTGGCACCATTAGTATAGTGATTACCACTGGTATTAGCTTTCATAACAGGAGGTGCTACAGAATAATCCAGGTAAGGAGTAAATATATGGCAACTGGCATAGCAGGATTGACTGGCAAATTTTGGAGTAGAATTATCAATATTCCAAAGCATGGCAAACTGATCTATTCCAAAACCATCTCTTGTTAAAACACCACTGGCATCAAAGGTTTTTGCACTGGGTTCCTGTGCCCAAAGTTTAGTGGTGGGATTGAAGTACCAGGAAGCTCCTTTAAGATTTTTTTCAGCATCAGGAACTTCAGCCAAAAAATAGATGTACTGATCGTCATACATAGAACGTAGAGTAACCGGGTAAGCAGTACCTGAATAGCCGGTAAACATATTATTACCAGGATCTGGTACAACTGTTGAAACACTCAGTTTTGCTGCATTTGCCCACATGGCATCAATATTGCCATCAAGCGTAGGTGCAGTGGCGGTTTTTTCTGAAAACAATTCGGTGCCGTTAAGTGCAACGGGCACATCCAATACCTGGTCATCTTTTGTACAACTTACAAAATAACCAATAGCTAACATGATGGTTGCGGTAACCCATATGTACTTTTTTTGAAACAGTTTCATAACAATTTATTTTTTTGTGAATTTAAATTTTTAACAGTTTTTAAAATTTTATCTAATCGGGGTGCAAGGTAAAGTCAGACCATATTCATTTAACTGAGGCAGGTTATTGTATTGTATGACATAGATCATGAAATGATGTCATATTTTTTTTAAAAAAAATAAAAATTGATTCATCATTGATTTATAGAAGTTAAAAAACTGAAATCATCAAAATAAGTATTATTATAAATGAGCTTTAAGATTATAATTTATTTTTTGAAACAAGTTCAGCAGGTAAATAAAACCCGTTCGCAAATATTATTTATATTTGTTTATTAAAATATATGATGACTGTCATAATACACATACGTTTTAGTCATAAAATCGTCGGGATGTCGCAAATAATTTTGTACTTGTATTTTAAAACCACATGCTTTTAAGAATCAACATTCAATTAGTAAATTAACTTTTTATGAAAAAATTATCATTAATTAAAGCAACAACACTTTTCCTTTTGGTGATGTTTGTATCTGCATCTGTTATTCAGTGCAAAAAGGAAGGCGACCTGGTAAAAAATCTTGACCGGTCATTTAAGAACACAGCTGACTCCACGATCTATGCTGCATTTTATGAAAGTAATACCATCACACCTGCTGATGCGGTTGCGGATGTAAATGACAAGATTAAATTCAGGGGTGTGCAAACTATTTTGCATGAGTATTGTGCCACATCCAACTGCCATGGTGGAAAAGTAAGCCCACGTTTTGATACCTATGCAGAAGTGATGCAGTTTGTAGCAGCAGGCAGCCCCGAAACCAGTAAATTATGGGAGTACCTTACTACCAATGATTTTAACAAGGCCATGCCGCCTGTAAATTCAAATCACGAAATGAATATTACCGATAAGTCCATTATTTTTAACTGGATAAAAAATGGTGCAAAAGAAAAGCCCGATTATAATGATTTCAGGCCGGCTGCCATATCACTGATCATCAGTGGATGCGGTTCTGCCAACTGCCATAACCAAGCTACTGCTACTGGTGGATGGGCTAGAGCCGGATTTATTCCTGGTTTAACAACTGCTGATACCACACAGTTTACTTATATCAATCCGGTAACCGGCGTTCCTACAGTTTATTGCCAGCTTTCAAATGTTACATTACGTAACCAGGTTTGGACGGCCTATAAAGACAGTGTAAAGAAATTTTATGCTGATACAGTAGCTTTTGCAAGCTTCAGACCCTGGAAAACATTTGCAACACCACGTTCTGCTTCAAGTACCCGTGGGCCTTTAAATACTTATGATGATATACTGATGGATATTATGTATCCTAAAAGTGCCAGAAGTAATTCATCTGTTCAATATACAGATCCGGTAACATTAAGAACATATTATGTAAAAGGTAATTACCTGAATGTAAGCAGCGCAGTGGTTACCAGAATTGACTCTACCCTGTTACTGGCCAATCCTTTCACAGGTATTTATGCTACCAGCCACCAGGGCGATATGGCTTATGGAGATGGTGGTCTTAAATCAAATGAAATTGCACTGATCAAGGCCTGGTATTTTGCCGATCCCAATATTCCTACAGTTTGGAAATATGGAACAGCTAATGCCGGTATTTTCAAATACAGAAAAACCGGAACTATCATCAAACAATAACTGTTACAATCAATTTAAAATTTAGAGTTATGAAAAAAATAATAATATCAATGGCTGTGATGACCTCAATGCTGGCCTATCTTTTGTCATCTTGTTATAAAAATAAAGAAGACATTCTTACATTGCCCACAACTTCCTTCAGAGCAGATGTAGTACCCATAGTTGTTGCCGGTGGCTGTGGTTGTCATAATAATGGAATAGGTACAAGGGCACTTCAGTTTTCGCATGCCGATACTGTTTTTTTTGATGCCATCCTTGCAAGGGCCTTTGTGTTAGATACCATGGCCCGATTTGATAAGCATCCTGGCGGTGGTGTAATTTATTTTACCCCCAACCAAAAAGCGATCATCACAAGTTGGGTTGCTAACGGTGCAAAAGATGATGGTGGCGGATGTACGGTTACCGGTGCCATCACCTACAGCAAGAATATTTTACCCCTTTATACAACAACCTGTAAAGGATCAACCTGTCATGGAGGTCTTTCCCTTAATCTTGATTACAATAAAATGGTAGCCGAAAAAGTGGCGTTATCCACAATGATGAACAGTGCTGGCAGTACTGGTCACAAGGGCCCGGCACTTAGTTTGAGTAGCTGTACCACTAAAACTTTTTTAGAATGGATTGCTCAGGGTCAACCTCAGTAATTTAAAAAAGTAGAATTCAAAAAAATTAATGACTGTTACTAAAATAAAAAAAGACATTATGAAAAAGATATTATCAATTCTCCTTTTTTGCCTCGGGTTTTTTATCCAAACTATGGCTCAGGATGTTACCCCAGCTGCAAAAAAAGAGGCTCCAAAACCAAAATTTACCAGGGCTGTTTTTAGTTCAACCAAGATCATCAACATGCAGAGTACCGAGATTGTTAAACCTGGCGTTTTACAGTTTATGATCTCTCACCATTTTAGCAATATATGGAACAAGGATGGTGGCTCACAAAATGTTGCGCAATTATTTGGTCTCAATTCAGGTGTTGCCCACACTTATTTATCATTTGATTATTCTCCCTTAAGCTGGCTTAACGTAGGTGTAGCCGCAGCAGGTAGTTCAAAGTATGAAGGTTGGGCCAAGTTTAAGATCCTTCGTCAACAAACCGGTGCTAAAAATATGCCGGTTTCCGTTGCACTGTATTCTCTGGCTAATGTAAATACAGGGAAAGACCCGGATAATGAGTTTACCGGCAACAAATTTTCCTTTATGAATCAATTGTTGATCTCACGCAAGTTCTCTGAAAAATTTTCACTTCAGTTAATGCCCACCTGGATACATTTTAATGTTGTGCCCTATGGTATTAATAACAGTAATGAAGTGATTTCATTGGGTATGGCCGCCAAGTATAAAGTAAAAAGCAGCCTGAATGTTACCTTGGAATATGCCCGCCAACTTAATATGTATGAGAATATAATATCCAAAAATGGAGCCATTATCGACTATCATCCTGATTTATTTTCTTTAGGTATTGAGATGAATACCGGTGGTCACTTATTCCAGTTTTTTATTGGAAGTACTACAGATGCATCTATCATAGATCAGCTGGCAAGAAATAACAGCAGTATTAAGGATGGTAATTTTGCCATTGGCTTTACCATTAACAGAGGTATGAATATTAAAAAATAAAAATGAGCTATATAAAAAATCCGTCTCGCTAAAAGTGAGACGGATTTTTTATTGCATCCTAAAAGTTAATGCAGCAAAGTCTGCTACACTCAACGCCTCGGCTCTTTTTAAAAAAAGTTCATCCTGTAAAACATCGGCAGGGAATAAACTTTTAACCGCATTGCGCATGGTTTTTCGCCGCTGGTTAAACGCTGTTTTTACCAATACCCAAAATGCTCTTTCGCTTTTATACTCCAGTTGCGTTGTTTTTCGCTTCATGCGTATTACGCCGCTCTGTACTTTGGGCGGTGGATCAAAACAATCATTGCTTACATCAAACAAATATTCAATTTCGTAGTAAGCCTGCATCAACACACTTAATACCCCATATACTTTACTACCTTCTTTTGAGGCCGCCCGTTGCGCTACTTCCTTTTGAAACATGCCAATGATACAGGGTACGTCATCTTTCCATTCTAAAACCTTAAATAATATTTGTGTGGAAATATTATAAGGAAAATTGCCAATTACGGTAAAGGGTTCATCAAAGGGTTTATCCATATCCAAAAAACTCTGATGAATAATTTTAGTTTTAAGTAGCGGGTATTTTTTTGAGAGGTATACAACTTTTTCTTCATCCAGTTCCACGGCCTTGAAATCAATATTGGCAAAACCCATCAGGTATTTGGTTAGGGCTCCGCCACCGGGGCCCACTTCCAGCAGGTTTTTAAACGGTTCTTCTTTTAATACATCAATAATTTTCTGAATAACAATTTCATCTTTTAAAAAATGTTGCCCCAGCGATTTTTTATGTGTGTACATGGCTGCAAATGTAACTTAAAATATGACCGCCCAATTAATGAAAACGCCTAACCTTAAAAACGACTATGTGATTTGTGACCATGGATCAGTTTTTTGCCACGGTTTCTGTATTAATCATTATTTTTAAAATGCGTAAGCTGTTTAAACAATACCTGACCGGGTAAAATTAATGACCAGCTTGCTACAGAGACAGAACATGATTAATTTTAATGATTATTCTTTTTACAGATCAAAGCCTCTGTGAATAGCCAAAGCATAAATATCATGTAGCCAAGTTGGTTAACATCAAGAAAAAAGATTGACTATGCTAAAAGACAGTTTTGGTCGTGTGCATGATTACCTGCGCATATCATTAACAGATGTTTGTAATTTCAGATGCCGGTATTGCATGCCCGATGAAGACACCCAATTTATGCCAGCTGCACAATTAATGCAGGCCGATGAAATAGAACTGATTGCCGCCCGCTTTGTACAAATGGGTGTAAAAAAAATAAGACTTACCGGAGGTGAACCGCTTGTACGTAAAGATGCAGAAGATATTATCATGCGCTTATCAAAATACCCGGTAGAACTAACTATTACAACCAATGGCACTGCAATTAAAACAGCCATACCTGTTTTAAAAAAAGCGGGCATACAATCCATTAATATTAGCCTTGACAGCCTCAATAAAGAGAATTTTTTTCTGATTACAAAGCGACCATTATTCGAAAAAGTGTGGAACAACATACAGCTTCTTTTAGATGAAGGTTTTCATGTAAAAGTAAATACGGTGGTTATGCGGGGTGTTAATGATCACGAAATTCTTGATTTTATAGAATGGACCAAAACGCAACCGGTACATGTACGATTCATTGAGTTTATGCCCTTTGATGGCAATCGATGGACAGATAAAAAAGTATTCAGTTACCGCGAAATTTTAGCTGTAGCAGAGTCCGGATATAGTTTCCTCAGGATGCAGGATGCCATAAATGAAACTGCCAAAAAATACAAACCATATAACCACCAGGGCAGTTTTGCCATCATCAGCACCATGAGTGCACCTTTTTGCAGTAACTGCAACCGGATGCGTTTAACGGCTGATGGCAAAATGAAAAATTGTTTATTCTCCAAAGGCGAAGTAGACATTTTAAGTGCCTTAAGAAACGGAGAAGATATTGTACCACTCATTAAACAATGCGTAACGGATAAAGCCGCCGCTTTGGGCGGACAGTTTGAAGGTGATTATGAAAAAATTGATGCCGCAAAAATCAAAAATCGCAGTATGATCAATATTGGAGGTTAATTTTTTTATCAGCGTTATTCCTTTTTTGGCATAACGCTAAATACAAGTATAATATGATCAGTGTAACAGACGCTAAAAAATTGATACTGGAAAATTGTGGGGCTTCCATAGTCAAATCGTTAACCCTAATTGAAGCCAATGGGTATATCCTTGCCGAACCTGTTTTTGCCTTGATAGACACGCCTCCATTTGATCAATCTGCTATGGATGGCTATGCTTTTTCTTATGAAAACTGGGATAAAAAAAACCCTTTACTTGTACAAGGTGAAATTCAAACAGGATACTATTCTAACAACCCGGTGCCAGCACAAGAAGCCGTTAGGATATTTACCGGAGCCCCTTTACCGCCCGATACAGACACGGTAGTGATGCAGGAAAAAATAATTAAGGCCGGCAATACTATTCACATTTTGGATGAACAGGTATATCAAGGCAGCCATGTAAGACTGCAAGGCTCACAAACTAAAAACGGTGAGATGGCCTTAGGGCGCGGACAGTTGCTGACACCCGCAGGCCTTTCTTTTTTGGCAGGTATTGGTATTCAAACAGTAAACGTATTTTCAAAACCCACTGTCAGCATTATTGTAACCGGAAAAGAATTAATTATTGCTGGCAACCCAATTACCAAAGGAAAAATATTTGAATCCAATTCAATAGGATTGGTTTCGGCATTACAGCAATCGGGCCTATCACCGGTTTCGGTTGAAGTGATTGATGATGAGGAAGAAGATATCAACAATGCCATAACCCGGCAATTGCAAGTTGATATACTTATACTTACAGGAGGCGTTTCTGTTGGCGATTATGACTTGGTACCTGCTGCACTTGAAAAATGTGGTGTAAATAAAATATTTCATAAAGTAAAACAAAAACCCGGTAAGCCTTTTTATTTTGGCCGCTGTGGGCAAACCCTTGTATTTGCATTACCCGGTAACCCGGCGGCAGTAATGAGTTGTTACTACGAATATGTGGTATTAGCCATCAGCCATTTTACACACAAAAATTATTTTAAAAGATTGTTGTTGCCCCTGGCCGATGATTTTTATAAAAAACCAGGACTTACCTATTTTCTAAAAGGAAAAACAAGTGAACATGATGTGGCTATTTTAAATAATCAGGAAAGTTACCTACTGAATTCTTTTGCCATTGCAGATTGCCTGCTGGAATTAGATGAAGATAAAACAGATTTTAAAAAAGGCGAATTGGTAAATATTTGTATGATCATTTAAACCGCTATAACATGTCGGCATTAAAAATAAAAGGCCATATTTGGATTGAAAATAAAAAAGGTCACCTGATAGGTCCCGGAAGAAAGGAATTACTGGAAGCCATACGGGACAATGGTTCCATAAAACTTGCTGCCATATCCATGAAAATGTCTTACCGCCATGCCTGGGAAATGATTAATCAATTAAATCATGTGTCGGCCAAACCCCTGGTCATAAAAATTGCCGGTGGCGCAAGTGGTGGTGGCACGGTTATTACAAAAGAAGGTGCAGCGTTGATCATTTTGTATAAACAACTGGAGACTGCCTTTCAAAAATTTAAAACTCAAATGAACAAAACTATTTAACCGTGCTGTATAGCGAAATTTTATTTTATATTTTATTACTACTGGTAGCTTTTCTCTATGCAACTGTAGGGCATGGCGGAGCAAGCGGGTATTTGGCTTTAATGGCATTTTTTTCTTTTGCACCCGAAACCATGCGGCCAAGCGCATTACTGTTGAATATATTTGTGTCGGCTATTGCTTTTATACAATATTACCGCTGTGGTTATTTTTCCTGGAAGTTGTTCTGGCCTTTCGCGATGGCATCAGTACCTGCAGCGTTTATTGGCGGGTTAATTACTGTTGATGAAGGTATTTATAAAAAAATACTCGCCATACTGTTACTTTTTTCAGTGGTTAAACTACTCGAATTGCCTGTTGGAGCAGGTACAGATAAAAAAGCGCAAAACCTTACCGTATCTGTTTTTATTGGTTCTGCAATTGGTCTTTTTTCGGGAATGATTGGTATTGGCGGTGGTATTATTTTAAGTCCGGTGATTTTACTTTTGCATTGGGCCGATATGAAACAGACAGCCGCTGTTTCGGCGTTGTTTATTTTCGTAAACAGTTTGGCGGGATTATCAGGGCTTTTTGCC
>CANKNL010000087.1 GCA_947483345.1 Chitinophagaceae bacterium
ATGACCATAGCAAACCACATCAAAATTATATGTTTCTCCTAATTCTTTTACGCCACGAATCAGGGCTGGTAATTCCGCTCTGGGCACTACCGTGTCTTCTTCAATGGTATAGCCATCTATTTTTACAGCCTCAGCAACCCGTCTCCTTAATTTCCAAAGCTCAGCTTTTTGTTGTGCATCATCTGCAAAAAAAACATCGCCACAATCATATTGTGTAAGTAGCTCTGCTATGGCTTCCATGTCGCTCATCAAATTTTCCTGATGATTACCATCAACTTCAATAATCAGATGCGCTTCCATGTCATCTGTAACAGGCACTACTGTGCTATCTACAAATTTGCTCACAATTTTTAATGCATTTATTTCCACCAATTCCATCGCACTGGGCGTAAAACCTGCTCTGAATATGGCACTCACGGCTTCACCTGCTTTTTCCAGCGAATTAAAAGGCACCAACATCAGCAAATCATATTTTGGATGAGGCAGGAGTTTTAAAACAATTTTTGTAACAATGGCTAAAGTACCTTCACTTCCCACAATCAATTGTGTTAAATTATAACCGGTAGAGTTTTTTAATACATTGGCACCGGTCCACATTATTTCTCCGGTAGGTAAAACAATTTCCAGGTTAAGCACATAATCTTTAACCACACCGTATTTGACTGCTTTGGGGCCACCGCTGTTCTCTGCAATATTACCGCCAATAAAACAGCTGCCCCTGCTGCTGGGGTCGGGTGGGTAAAATAATCCCTTTTCTTTAACTGCATTTTGAAGCACTTCAGTAATAACACCGGGTTCGGTTGTTACTTGTAGATTTCGCTCATCAATGTCAATAATCAAATTCATCCTTTCCATCGACAATAAAACACCGCCCAAATGTGGCAATGCCCCACCGCTTAATCCGGTACCGGCACCACGTGGCGTAACCGGTATTTTAAATTCGTTACAAATCACCATGATCTGGCTGATCTCTATTGCTGTTCTTGGTTTGATGACTATATCCGGTAGAAAATGAAGATTCTCTGTTTCATCATGTGCATAATCATTTAAACTTTCTGAATCACTAAATACAAAAGAATCACCTACTATTTTTTTGAACAGATCAACATAATTTAATACAACGGTATTTACTTTAGCCTCAGTTTGCATGTATTTTAATTTGTGTAAAAATCGGATAAAATAATGAGTTGATAAAATGTGAACCGCACACGGTATTAAAAGCTGGGACAGATAGATTGCCTGTCTGCATTTTCGGGATAAAATCCTTTTTTAATAATACTGAATTCACTGGCGCCGCGGTAGCCGTTGTATTTACTCAGGCCGGATAAGGTTACATCATAACTGAACGCAAACTGAATATTTTTTAACTGGAATCCAACCATGGGCACTATGGCATCAGCCAGTCGGTAATACACACCGGCAAGCAATTGTTTTTCGCCAAATTGAGAGAGGTTATAATTTGCATTGATGCCCAAAACCAGCTCCGTTGCTTTTGCCTGGGTTGAGAAATAAGCATTTGGATTAACGATAACCCGGTCATTTAATTTTAATATCGCATTTACGAAACCGGTATGTCGCATGGGTATCCGTCCATTGGTTGTATTATCGTTAAAAAATGTTTCTTTGGGTCTGTTAACATGCTGAATGGAATACCCGGCATTGACATACACATTTTCATCCGGAAAATAGGCATAGTTCATACCGGCATGCACATCCATATAACTCACATAATTATTGCTGAACACAACGGCTGTTGGTAATTTATTATCAAAGAATTTACCATCAAACTGATCAGGGAATTTTAATTTATTTTGATCGATATGTTTATTGGCCCAGCCAATATTAAAACCTGCAGAAAGCAGGCTGCTTAAACCCAGCATTTGATGATAAGCCAAAGACCCGTAAATTTTAGTACTGGTTAAACTTCCGCTTCCGGCCTGGTCATTTAATAAAACGCCGCCAAGGCCAAGCCATCCATTTTCCAAACGGTCTCTGAAAAACTGAGCATCGCCAAAAATACTGATGGTTTTGTATGGCACCGACATCACCGAACTCCATTGATTGCGGTAATTGGCGCCCAGCCTGAAATCGGCATCGGGTATAAAGCCGGTATTAGCCGGATTAGTAGACAAGGGTGAATTAAAGAATTGGGAAAAATGCAGATCCTGTGCCAGAAGCGGTGCTTCGAGCTGCAAGCTGCATGCGATGAACAATAGTATTTTTATTTTTTTGATCATTCTCTTATTAATCGTAAACCGTGAGTTGTGAATGGAATAAATCTATTAAACAATTACCAAGCCAATCATCAAGCCTTTTTTTATCAATATATGTTATTACATCAAAAATCATCCTCACTGTCATCTTCAAATTCTCTCTACTTCGTACATGGGTTGTAGTTAGTACAACTTTATCTCAATAAACTAATATCACCCGTTTTTCTTTGCTTCTTTCCATCTGTAAATTCCACATCTAATGTATAGGCATACACATCCATGGGCTGCAATACACCTTTAAATGTACCATCCCAGCCTTGCGTTCTATCTGTTGTAGCAAAAACAAGCTGGCCCCATCGGTTAAATATTTTCCAATTTAAAATACCGATACCAAATCCTTCAACTTTTACAATCCCGTTTTTACCAAATCTGCCAGGTGTAAATGCATTGGGTACATCTAATAATGGTTTTATTATTATAGGTACATCAAGCGTTAAACTATCTATACAATCTGCTATATTAAAAGCATAGAGTGTAGCCTTGTAAATGCCAGTAGCATTATACAGGTGTGCAGGATTTACTTCTGTAGAACTTTCGCCATCGCCAAAATCCCAAACATACCTGTTAGCACCAATAGACTGATTAATAAAACGTGTGATGGTATTTTCAAGTGGCGGATTTGGAGTCCAGGTGAAATTAGCCGTGGGTATGGGAAATACGGTAATCGTAAAATAGGCTGATGTATCCCGCTTATTACAGGTACTGGTATCAATGGCAATCAGTCGTACATTATATGTACCTGTAGCCGTGTAAGTATGTGTGGGTTCAAAATCTGTAGAAAAAAAGCCATCCCCAAATTCCCATATCCAATCCGTACCGCCTTGCGAAATATTATTAAATACCGGGGTATAGGCAACGCAACCACGAGCCGGTGTTGTAAATATGGCTTTTACATTAGGACTGATCCTTAATGTTTTTATGGCTGTATCAGGTGCATTACAAAAAGTAGTATCATCAACAATAAGTGTAATGATATAAGACCCGGTTGATGGGAAAGTATGGATCTGTGGCCCAATACCTGATCTTATTTTAGGAGACCCATCACCGAAATCCCATAGAAAACTCTGACTGGTATAATTGGGCAAGGTAGCCACCGTTTGATTGATAAACTGATATCGTAAACTGTTACAGGAATCTAATTTAAAAAATGAAAAATCAGCATTGATTTCATTATTTCCCACTTTCACAGTTACAAAAGCGGTATCAGCAATATTACAAGTAGCCGAGTCGATTGATATCAACCTTAACCGGTATGAACCAACTGCCAAATAAGTATGTTGAACAGTATTATTGGGAGCAAATGTGGTATCATCTTTAATAGTGCCATCCCCATAATTCCAAATGTACATTTTACCTTTAGCCAACGTATCTGTAAATTTAATGGTTAAGGGTACGCAGCCAATCGTATCGATAACACCGCCAATGGTTGCTTTAACACTGGCACCTATTCCTGCAAAATTCATTTCTATTTTTACGGAAGCCTGATTACAATTAATTGAATTATTTGTTCGGGACCAGGAACCGGGTGTAGTTGGAAATAATGAACCACCTGCTCCGCAACCACATATCGCCTGATAGATAACACCATTGGCATCAAAACGACTGGTACCGCCATCAACATGATCGCCTACACTTCCATTTTGGCCAAAATGTGTACCAAAAAGTTGACTCGCCGCATTTTTTTCTAAAACAAAAAAGTAAAAATCCTGGCCATCTGCAGCCGGAATCCCCGGTAAAGGTGTTGGCTCGGG
This sequence comes from Chitinophagaceae bacterium, assembly GCA_947483345.1. Classification (GTDB taxonomy): domain Bacteria; phylum Bacteroidota; class Bacteroidia; order Chitinophagales; family Chitinophagaceae; genus Ferruginibacter. The sequence goes on from CANKNL010000087.1 coordinate 4,025, forward strand.
TAATCCACTTGTTCCGGCAGATGGAAATAATTTTAAATTATTGATACCTCCGCCCCAGCCCGAAACATATACATTCTGGCAACGGTCAACCAAAAAAGCAATGGGCGACAGATTGGGCACTGAAGCATTGGTTCCAAAAACTGTTGAATAAATATAACCAGGCGATAAATTGGGTTTAAGTTTACTGATAAATTGTTTACTGCCCGGATTACTGAAAGCGGCATTAAAAACTGTCCAATTGCCTGTTGTTGTTCCCATGATATAAGGAAATCCCAGCTTATCAAACTGGATACCATATATCAGATCATTACCAGTTGTACCCTGATAAGTTGTTCTTACAATAGCAGAACCGTCATTTTTAATTTGTGTAATAAATCCATCAACCACACCACCTCCATAAGTTGGTTGCATTACCCCGGTTGTATCGCCTGGTAAATTCGTACTGCTAGTTCCGCCTGCTACATAAATATCGTTGGTAAGGGGATTTTGAGATAAAACAAAACAGGCATCATCGCCGGTACCTCCAAAATAGGTACTGAAAATAACAGCACTTAAATTTGAAGTGAATTTTAAGATCACCCCATCCTGCCTGCCGCCACCAAAGGATGACTGTATGACAGAATTCCGGACTGGAAATCCACCGGAGGCCTCTGCCCCGCCAGATTGTGTTGAGCCTGCTAATAAAATATTTCCTGCTGCATCAATAATCACTTCACTTCTGGCATCGTCACCATAATTTCTCCGGGTTGCATCAGCTCCATCAGGGGCAATATATTTACCACGGATATTTACACCATCATTACCACTGCCGCCAATTCTGGCAGATCCCATCAAGACCGATCCGGCTGCATTTAATTTGGTTAACACAATGTCATAACCCCCACCGTTACCCGTAAGTGAACCGGGATAGTTTAATGAATTACTTCGGCCGGCAATAACCAAATTCCCCTGTGCATCACAAATCATACTGTGGGGTTGTTCATTACCGCCTCCCCCCAAATAGGTTGCAAATAAACGGTTGCCCCCATTAGCCGAAAATTTTATTATAGCCATATCATATGGCCCGGTATTATCTTCATTAATGCCACCACTGAAAACGGTTTTTATTGCTCCGGCTGAAACCGGAAATCCAGTGCCGAATGCAATGCCGCCGGCATAAAAACTACCATCAGGCGCTGGTGTGGCTGTATATCCCCAGTTATCTGCTGTACTGCCTGTAAAGGTTGAAAAAATTAAAGTAGGGTCAATGATCAACGTCGTTTTTGGATCGTAATCACTTACTTTAAACCGTACAACATTATCTTTTACAACATACTTGCAGTTAATGGTTTGCCTTGTACCTTCCTGTACCTGGTAACTGTATGGATACAATTCTTTAACGGTGCCAACCGAGGTATTTATTAAAAGCTCTTTATTTTTAACTTCCATTTTATCTACGCCTGCATATTGCATAGCAATGGCATTGATATTACCGCCGGGATGTACTATGATATCGTATTTCATTTTTTCCCCATCACTATAATACCGCACATCTATATTTGGATATATATTTTTATAACTGACCGCCTGGGCAATCTTACAATCAGCAGCCCACCTGGATTGATCTTCACCCAAAAAATAATTATTATGGTAGGCTTGAATTTTATCAGGTATATGCTGAGCAAAAGAACTGCCACCTAAAAATTTTACTTTGTAAGCTTGCGAATGCAGAATAAGGGGTTGACCCGTTGTAGCCGTATTTGGATTATGGCCATGCATCTGGTCGGATACATTTTTCAACTCATCCGTATTATGCAATAAAACAGTAAAGCCCTGATTTTCGAGAAAGAATGAACCGGTAGAAAAATCGCCCCGGTATTCAACCCTGCTGTCCCACTGTCCTTTATTTTGTACAAATTCCATCTGTGCCTGAACATATTGCACGATGAATAACAAAGTCGCTAATAAGATAAATTGCCGCACTATTTTAATTGAGATCTTCAAGTAATTCTTTTTTACAATTTACAGAATTAATATGATAAACTTACTGAATTGCATAATCACAAAATTGTCATTTTTATTTATGAAATCTTGCTCCATGCGGTTTTACCCCTTTGTTGCTTCAGGTAGTTTATAACCGGCAAATTTACATCCGTGTTCATGTCAGGATCTGATTCCAAAATATGTTCGGCGGCTTTTCGGGCGGCTTCCAATATAATTCTGTCTTGGACTATGTTTGCCAGCTTAAAGTTTAATAAACCGCTTTGTTTAGTACCTTCTATTTCGCCAGGCCCTCTTATTTCCAGATCCTTTTCTGCAATCTTAAAGCCATCATTGGTGGCCACCATTATCTTTAACCGTTCCCGGGCATCATTTGATGTCTTGGGCCCTGTTAATAATATGCAAAAACTTTTTTCAGCACCTCTTCCCACCCTTCCCCGCAGTTGATGCAGTTGGGATAACCCGAATTTTTCGGCACTTTCTATAACCATCACACTGGCATTGGGCACATTTACGCCAACTTCAATAACGGTTGTACTAACCATAATTTGTGTATCGCCTTTTACAAAACGCTGCATATTGGTTTCTTTCTGCACTGCTGTTTGTTTTCCATGTACCATGCTGATCCAGTATTTGGGCTCCGGAAAAAAAGACTTTACTTCTTCATAGCCTTTCAGCAGATTTTCATAATCCATCTTACTGCTTTCTTCAATGAGTGGATAAACAATATAAACTTGACGGCCTTTTGTTATTTCCTGTTTTACAAAATCCATCACCTGTGGCCTGGCAGATTCGGAACGGTGCACGGTATTGATGGGTTGCCTCCCCGGCGGCAATTCATCAATCACACTGTAATCCAGATCGCCATAAGCAGTAAGCGCCAGTGTACGCGGTATGGGCGTTGCCGTCATCACCAATACATGCGGAGGAATGGTATTCTTTTTCCACAACTGTGCCCGCTGCGCCACACCAAATTTGTGTTGTTCATCAATGATGGCAAATCCCAGGTTTTTAAAAACTACTTTCTCTTCAATAACCGCATGTGTGCCTATTAATATTGTCAGTGTACCCTCTTCGCAAAGCTTGAGTACTTCTTTACGGTGTTTCCCTTTAGATGAACCCGTGAGCATCTTTACACATACGGGCATGTTTTTTAAAAGCGCTGTTATAGTGTTGAAATGCTGCTGGGCCAATATTTCGGTTGGAGCCATCAGAACTGACTGAAAATTATTATCTGCTGCAATCAACATCATCATTAAGGCCACAATTGTTTTGCCACTTCCAACATCCCCTTGTAAGAGGCGATTCATTTGTTTGCCGCTGCCTGTATCAACACGTATTTCCTTTAACACTTTTTTTTGAGCATTGGTTAATTCAAATGGTAAATACTGATTGAAAAATGTATTGAAAAAATGCCCGACCTGGCCAAATATCAATCCCTTGCTGTGCCTGTGTCTTGTTGATTTGATTAAGCCAAGCCGAAGTTGTGCAAAAAACAACTCTTCAAATTTTAACCGCCTTACCGCATGCAGATAATGCCGGTCTGTTGCCGGGTAATGTATTTGCCGGTAAGCATTAAAATGAGTCACAAATTTATATTGGCTGATAATTGATTCAGGCAAATTTTCGGACAGGTCTTTTTCGGTAAGTATCTGCAGCAATGCATACGTTAATTTACCAATAGCCCTTCCATTCAATCCTTTTGCCTTTAATTTTTCCGTAGAAGGATAAACAGGCTCCAGATAATATTTTCCATCAGCTTTTTGAACCGTATAATTTTCAATTTCGGGATGGGCAATTTGAGGCTTACCCATAAAAAAATTCAGCTTTCCAAAAACCAGGTATTCCTGTCCAACTTCTATTATTTTTTGTATCCAGTTAATGCCCCGAAACCAAACCAATTCTATCTCGCCTGTTTCATCCTTTAACCTGGCTGTTAGTCGTTTACCCCTGCCCTCACCCAAGGTTTCAAGTTGTGTTATTTTACCGGCAACCTGTGCATATTCATTATAGGGAGATAGGCCTGTAATCTTATCCAGTTTTGTTTTATCAATATGCCGGAAAGGATAATGCTCCAGCAGATCTTTAAACGTAAAAATGCCCAGTTCTTTTTTTAGCAAATCACCTTTAAAAGTGGTTACCCCGTGTAAGTATTCAATCGGATTGTTTAATATGTTTGTCGGCGAGCTAATGGACATTATTTTTGCAAATATATTTCAGACTGTGAGACATATAGCCAAAGTAAAGTGAAATACTGAAGATTTTATTATTGAATAAACCCCATATGGCCAAACAAATTAAATAAAAATATTACCGTTTTGTATTATTTTGAAAACGTCTTGGTGTATTGAATTTCCGGTTTGTGGATGGCCCATTAGAAGCACCGGTATTGTATCCCGGCGTTTCTCCCAAAACTTCGGGAACCAGCGCTTTAGGAACAGGCTTACCCAGTAATTTTTCGATGCTTAAAAATTTACGCTGTTCTTTTACAGTAACAAAAGTATATGCACTGCCTTCCGCGGCAGCTCTTGCTGTACGGCCAATCCGATGTACATAATCTTCGCCATCGTGGGGTACATCATAATTTATAACCAGGTCAATATTATCAATATCGATACCACGGCTTAAAATATCGGTTGCTACCAAAATGGGCAGTCTGCCACTTTTAAATTGCATTAAAACTTCCTCCCGTTTACTTTGGTCTAAGTCGCTATGAATTTCATCGGCTAAAAATTTAGCGCGCTTTAAATCCCGTGTGAGCTGCTTAACACTTATTTTACTGCTGCAAAAGATCAGTACCGATTTAAAATCTTTTTTATCCAACAGGTGTTTAACCAATGGGATTTTCTGTGTTTCATAAACAATAAATGCTTCCTGTTTAATTTTTTCGGGTGGCTTGCTGATAGAGATATTTACTTCTTCGGGATGGTGCAGAATTTTTCTTGCCAGTTCTCTAATTTTATGTGGCATGGTGGCCGAAAATAAAAGATTCTGGCGCTTTTTGGGTAAACTGTCAATGATGAACATGATATCATCGTAAAAACCCATGTCCAGCATCCGGTCGGCTTCATCTAAAATTAAATATTTAAGTCCGGCCATTTTCACATACCCCATTTTAATATGGCTCATCATTTTTCCCGGTGTGCATATCACCACATCGGCACCCTGACTCAATGCCTTTTTTTCCTGTACAAAAGCATTTCCATCACCGCCGCCATAAACAGCAATTGAACTAACCGATGTAAAATAAGAGAGCCCTTCCATATGCTGGGCAATTTGCACCGCTAATTCACGTGTGGGCACAATAACCAACGCATTGTTGGTATGATCTTCATGCGGATCGGTTATTATTTTATTGATCAGTGGCAACAAAAAAGCGGCTGTTTTACCGGTGCCTGTTTGTGCAGATGCAATCACATCTTTACCTGCCATAATCAGTGGTATTACCTGTTCCTGAACGGGGGTTGCATCTTCATAGCCCGAGGAATCAATACCTTCCATTAACCGGGGGTCAAAACCAAATTCTGTAAACTTCAATGTATTTAAATTTTTTAATCAAGTGAAGATACTGAATAAAGGCCGACTATGGTTGCCTCATCCCCGTTAGTCAATAGATCCAATATTAAAAAATGAAAAACCGGCTTCGCTGTTCATCAAAAAATATTTTAAATAAGTATTTAAAAAACAGCGTGACAATGCATTTATTTTGTTTAGAAGGAAAAATGGTTTAAGTTTATGCAAACGATTGCATCAATTTGAGCCTTACCGTAACCATAGCAGATATTGCCAAAAGCCTGAATACCACATCAGCAACGGTTTCCCGGGCATTAAATAATCACCCGGGCATCAGTATCAAGACAAAAAAAAGGGTATTACGCAAGGCCGAAAAACTGCAGTATAGAAGAAATACGGTGGCGTCTGCATTAAGGTCAGGACAAACGGGCATCATCGGTGTAATTATACCCAGTGCAGAGATCAATTTTTTTGGTTCGGTGGTACATGGCATTGAATCAATGGCAAACCAAAACGGCTATAACGTATTGATCTATCAATCCAATGAATCATGGCTGCATGAACAAAAAGGAATAGACACATTTTTAAATGCCAGAGTTGATGGCATTATGGTGTCAATGGCCAAGGAAAAAAATGATTATGCCCATTTTCTAAATGCCAAGCAGGCCAACATGCCGCTTGTTTTCTTCGACCGCTCAAATGATGAACTTAAAATAGATGCGGTTATTATTGATGATCATCAAGGTGGATTTTTAGCCACCTCACATCTCATTGAACAGGGCTATAAATGCATTGCACATATCTCGGGCCCACAGCATTTAAAAATATTTAAAGCCAGGCTTGATGGCTATAAAGCCGCTCTAAAAGCAAACAAGATAGCCTTTGATCCAAAACTGGTATTTCATGGTGATGTGAGTATAGATGCGGGCAGAAACGCCATTCAATATTTTTTAAAACTGGCCAAACCGCCAGATGCCGTTTTTGCTGTTGAAGATTTTACCGCCCTGGGCGCTATGAAGGAATTAAAAGACAACCATATTTCAATACCGCAGGACTTTGGCATTATCGGCTTTGCCAA
>CANKNL010000088.1 GCA_947483345.1 Chitinophagaceae bacterium
GTGGTTTGAAGTTTTTTAGCACCTTTGTTCCTCCCGCTGGAGAGGTTAAAAGGTGCTGCCTTTACAGCTACGGGGATAGCTCACGCATTTAACGTGATTCCCTTTTAATTCCGATTTGACATCGAAAACCAAATTCGGTGCAAATGTAAATGGAATGATACCAATCTGCCAACAAAATATCTCCACATGGTATTGTGCAAAAAAATTATACCGTTTAGATTTAGAAAACACATCGTTCTTTTCTGTTCGGTATTGCCAATTCTAAATTTCAAAACCGCCTTGCGGTGTTTTTTCAATTTGAATTGGTAGTATCTTTAAAGTATGCAAACAAAATCAAACCAACTCAACCTATTTGATCTGTCCATGATCGTTGTGAGTCTTGTTATTGGCATGGGTATTTTCAGAAACCCCGCTTCTGTAGCCGCCACATCAGGCAATAGCAGTATCTTTTTTTTAGTTTGGGCAGCAGGTGGTTTAATTGCCTTAAGCGGTGCCTTAACCTATGCCGAAATCGGACTGCGGCTGCCCTCAATGGGTGGGTATTACAAAGTTTTTGCCGAATGCTATCATCCGGCGGTTGGCTTTACTGTAAATGCTTTGATTTTGATCAGCAATGCGGCATCGCTTGCTGTGGTAGCACTTATTGGTGCAGACTATGTAAGCGATCTGTTGTTTGGTGCGCCATCGGGCATTTTATTTAATACCTCTATTTCCATAATTGCCGTTGCTTTATTTTATGGGGTAAACCTGATGGGCTTAAAAACCAGCAGCCGAACTCAAAATATACTGATCGTCATTAAAATAGCACTGGTATTGTTATTAATTGCCAGCATTTTTAAGGGCGTAGTTATTGAACCGCATGGTTACGAAAAAAATGCGCCGGTATTTACTTTGGTTAACAACTCGGCCCTGTCTTTGTTTTTAATTTGCCTTATCCCGGTTTGTTTTTCGTATGGCGGATACCAGCAAACTATAAATTTTGGTGCCGAAGTAAAAAATACCAGGATACTACCCAAGGGCATTTTTATCGGCATTACCATTGTAGTTGTACTTTATTTGCTGATCAATTATTCATACACGCAGGTAATTGGCTACGATAAGATGAAAAATGCCGGTGCCATCGGTTCACTTTTATGTGAGGCCTGGTTTGGTAAAGCAGGCGGTAAAGTTTTTGATGGCCTGATGTTTCTTTCTGTGCTGGCTTATGTTAATATAATTCTGATGAGCAACCCGAGGGTGATGTTTGCCATGAGTGAAGACAAGGTTTTTCCAAAAATATTTTCATATCGCAGTCCTAAAAATCAGGCATTGGTAGCAGGACTTACCGTATTTGCTTTAATCACTATCGTGATAACTTTCTTTGGTAAAGGCGTTGATAATATTTTAAATTTCACCATGTTTTTAGACAGCATCGGCATGAGTACATCTGCTGCAACTATTTTCATTCTTCGAAAACGAATGCAGAACCAGCAGATGATAACAGGTACCTGGAATAAGTTTACGCCCATCTTTGCCTCCTTTTTTGTTTTTAGTTATTTTATGGTGGCTGTTGGCGTAATCATTAAAGATCCCAAAGCTGCATTAATTGGCGTTGGATTGCTGGCCCTGTTCTTATTGATCTATTATTTATTTTATTTCAGAAAAAAATAATCACGCATGGATATCTCCTACATTTTAAATGAGTTTGCCGAAGAACGGGAAAATTATTTCAATGCCGTTTCTCCGCCCATTATGCAAACCAGCAATTTTATTTTTAATACCGTAGATGATATGCGTAAAGCCTTTGCAGATGAGTACTCCACGTATTTATACAGCAGAGGTAAAAACCCCACAGTAGATATTTTACGAAAAAAATTAGCCGCACTGGATGGCGCAGAGGATTGCCTTGTTTTTAATAGTGGTGCTGCTGCCATTTTTGTTGCGGTACTGGCCAATGTTAAAGCGGGCGATCATATTGTATCTGTTAACAAACCTTATACCTGGGCACAAAAAATGTTCGATCATATTTTACCCAGGTTTGGAGTAACCACCACTTATATTGACGGAACACGAATTGAAAATTTTGAACGGGCCATATTACCCAATACAACAGTCATTTATCTGGAAAGTCCAAACAGCTGGGATTATGCCTTGCAGGATTTAAAAGCCGTTGCCGAGCTGGCAAAATCTGAAAACATCACCACCATTATCGACAACAGTTATTGTACGCCCCTATTTCAAAAACCAATTGAGATGGGTATTGATATAGCCATGCAAACGGCCACTAAATACATTAGCGGCCATAGCGATACGTTAGGTGGCGTATTAAGTGGCAGTGCCAACATGATGGAACGCATTTTTAATAGCGAATTTATGACCGTGGGCAGTGGCATATCTCCTTTTAATGCCTGGTTATTGATCAGGGGCTTAAGAACCTTACCTGCCCGGCTGGATCGAATTACTGCATCTACAAAAAAAGTAGTTGCTTATTTAAAGCAGCATCCCCAAGTAGAATCCCTTCTTTTTCCACTGGATGACAGCTTTCCTCAGTACGAACTGGCCAATCAACAAATGCAGGGCGCCTGTGGCTTATTGACATTTGTAATTAAAGCGGACCACATTCAACAAATTGAAAAATTCTGCGAGGACCTGCAGCATATTTTTATGGCCGTAAGCTGGGGCGGGCACGAGAGCCTCATTATACCTAAATGTTCTTCCATACAGCCTGCTGATTTTGATGCCGAAAATAAAGAACACCGCATGCTCAGGCTGTATGTTGGGCTCGAAGAGCCCGATTATATTATCAAAGACCTGAATCAGGCTTTCGAAAAATTGATATAGCCAGCTTACCGTTTGTATAATTGTTTTGCCTGATTTACATGCAGATGAATTATTTTTGTTGTATGCGTTTCAAATTATTAACCCTATTCGCTTTTTTGGCAGTCGCGATATCTGCAAAAGCACAGGAAAAGTGGAGTTTGGTGAAGTGTATTGAACAGGCCATGGTCAATAATATTTCTATCAAACAAATTGAGCTTCAAACCAAAACTGCCGCGCTGCAGTTAAAGCAGAGCAAACTGGGGCAGATACCCAATTTAAATTTTAGTGGCGGCCCAAGTTTTAACAACGGCCGTAATCAGGACCCCACCACATTCAGCCTCATTACTCAAAGTTATCTATCGGCCAACATGCAATTACAAAGCAGCGTTGAAATTTTTAACTGGTTCAGCAAACGCCATACCATTGCTGCCAACCAGTGGGAATTACAGGCAGCCAAAGCCGGCACAGATAAATTGAAAAATGATATAGCCTTAACAGTGGCAAATGCCTATTTGCAGATTTTGCTGGCTACAGAACAGGAAAAAATGGCCAGTATTCAATTGCAGCAATCCCAGGCACAATTAAGTAATACGCGAAAAATGGTTAATGTTGGAGCCTTGCCGGAACTGAATGCAGCAGAGCTGGAAGCACAGGTAGCCAGAGACAGCTCAACAGTCATTTCTGCTAAAGGAAATGTGGTGCAAAGTATTTTAAATTTAAAAGCTTTTATGGCTATTGATGCCGCCGCTCCCTTTGAAATAGAAACACCGCCAGTGGATAAAATACCGGTAGAAAAAATGGCCGATCTGCAACCTGATGCCGTGTATACTCTGGCCATGGCCAATATGCCGCAACAAAGAGTAAATGAATTTAAAATAAAAGCAGCCGAAAAAACATCTGCTGCTGCAAAAGGAAGCCTGTATCCAACCATTTCTGCTTTTGGAGGCCTGGGAACAAGATATAATAGCCGATCGGAAGAAGTAACCGGTTCGAGCCTGATAAATCCCCCTTTTGGAAAAGTTACTGTTAACGCAGTTGATTATAATGTATATCGTTTAAGCCCATTCCCGGATTACACGTATAGTAAACAACCATTCTTTTCACAACTGAATCAGAATTTTAATCAGTCTTTAGGATTAAGCCTGAGTGTGCCCATCTTTAATGGCTACAATTCACGTACAAATTATGAAAGAAGTAAGATCAACATACAAAACCAGCAACTGCAAAAGCAACTGGATGACCAGAAATTAAAACAGGATATTTACCAGGCCTACAATGCAGCACTGGTGGCTTTGGAAAAATTTAATGCCGGGAAAAAAAGCTTAGAAACTGCAGAACGCAGTTACCATTTTGCACAAAAACGTTATGAAGTGGGTATGATGCCGACATTTGAATTAATTACCAACCAAAATAATTTATTCAGGGCTAAACTGGAAAATGCCCTTAACCAGTTTGATTATGTTTTTAAAATGAAAGTATTGGAATTTTATAAAGGCCAGGGATTAAAACTTTAATTATGAATTTTGAATGGAATGGTTAAAATGATTAGATGTTGAAGAGTGCGACGCCCATGAAGTTGAAAACTAATCAATTGCTGATAACCAAAAATTTAAAAATTACCCGTAGGGGTCCTGCTGACAAACTGTAAACTGATTTTATATGAGTAAATCGCTGAAATGGATTTTAATAAGCCTGGGGGTTTTGGTAATCGTATTGGTTGTATTATCCAAATACGGCGTATTTGGAAAAGATGAAGGTTTAAAAGTAACTGCCGAAAAAGCACAGAAACGCAGCATTACAGAAATAGTAAATGCCAGTGGAAAGATTTATCCGGAGGTGGAGGTAAAAATAAGTCCGGATATTAGCGGTGAAATAACTGAACTAACTGTTCAGGAAGGCGATACGGTAAGAAAAGGGCAGATACTGGCACGCATATACGCCGACATTTATAACATACAACGCAACCAGGCAGCCAGTGGCGTAGAGCAAAGCCAGGCACAGGTTGCCAATGCACAGGCAGCCATTGATGCACTCAAAGCACAACAAGAACAGGCACAACGGACCTTTGATATGCAAAAAAAATTATTTGATGATAAAGTCATTAGTCGTAATGAATTTAATGTGGCCGAAGCCAATTTAAAAAGCAGCAAAGCCAATTATAATGCAGCCCTGCAGGGTATCCGTGGCGGACAAGCCACTGTACAAAGTGCCAGACAAAACCTGGCCAAAGCAAATACAGATCTTGGCCGCACCGCCATTGTGGCGCCCATGGATGGCGTGGTTAGTTTACTTAATGTAAAAAAAGGCGAAAAGGTTGCGGGTAACAGTTTTAATGTGGGTACCGAAATGCTACGCATAGCCGATATGTCGAAAATTGAAATCCGGGTTGATGTTGGTGAAAATGATATCCCCAAAGTAAAACTTGGCGACAGTGCATTGATAGAAGTGGATGCTTACAGTGATCGGAAATTTAAAGGTATTGTTACACAGATTGCCAGCAGTAATAATGGTGCTGCTTCAATAAATGCGCTGGCCAATACGTCGAATGATGTTACACAATACAAAGTCTTTATCCGCTTATTACCCGACAGTTATAGGGACCTGTTAGGCAAAGGATTTTTCCCTTTTAGACCCGGCATGAGTGCCAGTGCTGATATACAAACCAAGACGCATACCAATGTATTGAGTGTACCTATCAATGCGGTTACCACCCGCGATATTAATGACAGCACCGGAACAGTTGAAATAAAAAAAATAGATGAAACCAATCCAAAGCCTGTGGCAACATTGCTTGACGATCTGGAAGTGATTGTTTTTGTAATAGACAAAGCCGGAAAAGTAAGTAAAGTAAAAGTGAAAACAGATATTCAGGATATCAACAATATTGAAATTACCGAAGGCTTGAAAGAAGGCGAACTGGTGGTTACCGGGCCATATGACCTGGTAAGTAAAACATTAAAGGTTGGTAAAAAAGTAAAAGTGGTAGACAAGAAGGACCTGTTTGAGAAAAAATAAAAAAATGCCGCTGATAAAAGCGGCATTTTTTTATGGAAATAATTTTTCGGCAAGGCCAACACTTTCGGGTTTGCCAACATCAACAAGTATATCGCCACTGTGATCGTAGCCAAGTATCAGATTATCTTTAGCCAGATTAAGATAGGTTTCTGTTAAAGAAAATTTTCCGGTTTCATTTATCAACCTGAAAATGTCGGGTTGACATATAACAACGCAGCTATATGCTTTTTGAACCAGAGTTGATTTTATGTTTTCCCATTGTGGTGCGTTTAAATAAGGCCCTTTTTCTTCTCCAGTTTGGGTGTTTCTCCAACCGCATAAACGGTCATTTTTATCAAACAAAAAATACCTTGACGTTTGCCGGTTGGTTACGCCAAAAGAAATTAATGGTTTTCTTTTTGAGTGAAATTCAAACAGTTTATTCAGATTTAAATTGGTAAGAATATCTACATTGAGTGTAACAAATGGTTCATCACTTTCCAGTAATTCCCGGGCTTTTAATAAACCGCCACCGGTTTCCAACACTTCATTGGTTTCATCACTTACAATAACATTACTCCCCCATCCATTATTTTTTATTATTGCTGCAATGATCTGATCGGCAAAATGATGCACATTTACTACAACATCCATTATGCCGTATTTCTGCAAATACTCAATATTGCGCTGTAATAAAGATTTCCCATTCACCAGAGCCAATGCCTTTGGATGCATATCTGTCCAGGGTTTGAACCTGGTACCTAATCCAGCCGAAAATATCATTGCTCTCATCTTACCCAATTATCTTTATTAGTATGTGTTAGATTAATTTTCACTTTAAATTTATTGCGGAGATGCCTGGCCAGTGCTTCAGCAGCATATACACTTCTGTGCTGGCCACCCGTACAACCAAAATTTATCATGAGACTGCTGAAATTTCTTTTTATATACTCGCTTACTGAAATATCAATAACACTAAAAACACCATTTAAAAACAAGGGCATATCCGTTTGTTGCTCCAGGAAATCTTTTACCGGTTTATTTAGCCCGCTTTGTGTTTTATACACTTCAATTCTTCCCGGATTTAAAATACCCCGCATGTCAAAAACATAGCCACCCCCATTTTCTGTTACATCTGCCGGAATTCCTTTTTTATAAGAGAAGCTGTTGATGGTAACAAGCAATGGCGTTTCCGTTGTTGCCTGCACTGGCGTAAATTCCTGTATTACTTCATCGCTGATACAGAGTTCCAATACTTTTTTAAACTCGGGAACAGCAATCCCCAAACTTTGGTTATGTACAAACCATTTTAAATTCTGAAGAGCCAATGGTATGCTGGTTAAAAAATGAGCCTTACGCTCAAACAAACCACGAAAACCATAGGCGCCAAGCACCTGTAATAAACGTATCAAAACATATCCATTGTACTGACTTCGGAAAATATCTTTATCAATGGGCTCTCCAACCACTTTTTCAAATGCATCCATATAGTCTTCCAGCAGGTACTGTTTCCAATCATCCGGTAGGTTTGCCTTGGCCTGCCATAACAACGAAGCGACATCATATTGTGGCGCCCCCTTCATGCCGCCCTGGTAATCTATAAAATGAACACTGCCATCCTCCTTTACCATGATGTTCCTGCTCTGGAAATCGCGGAACATAAAATATTTATACTCGGTATGCGACAGGTAATTACTCAATGCTTCAAAATCATCAATCAGTTTTTGCTTATCATAAGGTTGGCGTAAAGCATCTAAGAAATAGTATTTAAAATACAGAAGATCGGCCATGATGGCTTGTTTGCCAAATGAGGTATTGGTCAGGCATTTTTTATAATCCAACCCATCATGACCCTTTACCTGCAACTGTACAAGTTGCTGTAAACTTTTTTTATACAGATCATACACCGGTTGTATAACCCCCTGCTCTTCCAATTTATTCAGCAGTGACACATCGCCAAAATCTTCCTGAATATATAAATTTTTATCCGTGCTGATACACAATATTTCAGGCGTGTTTAATTGCTTTTTCTTAAAATGTTTAGAGAAATAAATAAAGGCTTCATTTTCTTTTAAGTTAGCCCCGTAGGTGGCTATATACGTTTTTTCTTCAGTATGAATACGAAAATAATGCCGCTCACTGCCTGCCTGTGGCAACTTATCAATGGCTGTGATCGCTGCATCGGAATAGGCCATAAATAATTTTACTATATCGTCTTTTAGGGCTTGCATGTTTGAAAATTAATGGTAAAAGTAGAATATTTTGTCTGATGTGTTTATAAAACAAATACGCTTTTGTACCCGGCAAACGGAACAATTTTATTTTCTAATTCAACTGCATTTCATTAAGCCATACATCCTGATGCCTTTTTTTGATTGTTTTGGTACTTTTCTGAGCCCGGTTTTAGCCTCCTGCAGGATTAAATTATTTGCCCTATTTTTATAGTATGTGTTTTCATTATGCCTTAACCAAACAGAAAGCCGACATTGAGATTCAACTGGGCGCAAACTGGGATGATGAATGGGTACCGGTTTTTCATGCAGACGGGTTTACATTTTTACAAATGCCGGTCATCACCCAAAAAAAACCAAAAACCATACAGCTGTTTAACTGGGGCCTTATTCCGCATTGGGTTAAAAATAAGCCCGAAGCGGACAAACTAAAAATGCACACGCTTAATGCCCGTTCTGAAACCGTTTTTGAAAAACCCGCTTTTCGTTCTTCTATATTCAGTAGCCGTTGCCTCATTATGGCCGATGGTTTTTTTGAATGGATGGATTTTCAGAAAAAAAAATATCCCTACCTGATTCAATTGCAACAACAACAACTGTTTTGTTTTGCGGGTATCTATTCCTCCTGGGTTGATAAAACAACCGGCGAACTGATCAACAGTTTCGCCATACTTACAACAGAAGCCAATCCCATGATGGAAAAGATCCACAACCTTAAAAAAAGAATGCCGGTCATTATTCCTCCTGATCTCAACAAAAAATGGTTAGCGCCTGATTTAACCAAAGCAGAAATTCAATCTTTTTTCAATCCTTATCACGAAGACAAGATGCAAAACCATACCATCAGCAAATGCATTAGTTCCCGAACCGAAAACAGCAATGTTCCCGAAACATTAAAACCTGTCGCTTATCCTGAACTTCAGTTTTTAATTTAAAAAATCAGTTTTAAATCGTCTCAACCCCACCGGAATAATGCAGCCACACGTGCATATCAGCCGTATTGTCATCAAAATAAAAAGCCCTGTGCTGTAGTTACCGGCAAACACGCAAACTCAAATCGGCGCACAATTTGATACCGCTTCTCAGTTGCAGGCCTTCTTAACAACAATAAGGCATCCGCTAAAAACCGGCCCGTGAACTTTTTATGCAGGTATTCCTTCATGATCTCCAGGTATTTTTCTTTTGGCAGTCTGCCAGCCAGGGCAATCTGCGGATCCCGTAAAAAATGGGGATCATCACCCGCTGCTTTCATTAGTCGCCGGGCCTGTTTCAAATTTTTGATCAACTTTAAAATCCCGGGCTGATTGGTTATCTTAATAAAAATGGCATGCATGGGGTAGCTGCCATAATCCTGCAACGCAATCAGAAAAGGTTTTTCAGCCATGGCTATTATTTGTAAGCGGTTAATTATTTTTTCTTCCATCATGTGTACGGCTGTAAACCTAACCAGGGATACATGTGGCCGCCCCGGTTGCGGCTGATTAATATGGTATTTTTCCGTTAATTGCAGCCTGCTCTTTTCAATCTGATGCCGCAGCTCTTCATGCGGACTAATTACCAGCAGGTATTCATACAATTGCAGGCCTGGTAAATGCCGTGTTGTATCCATAATGAATAGATATTGAAATGAAAAATTTATTTCCCAATTATTTTAGTATAAATTTACTAAACTATTTAGTTATTTTATACTTAATTATTCCTCTGCGGAAATGAACTAAACAATTTACAGCTATGGAAGTTGAAAAATTTTTTGCCGCCGGTTACCGCGGCAGCAAGGCCTTTAAGCAACTGGACGTGCCTACTGCCAACGCCACCGGTTTTGGTGCCGCCACCGATGATTATATGGAACGGGGCATTGACCTGAATGAACAGCTCATCCGTAATAAACCCGCTACTTATTTTATGCGGGTTAGCGGCAACAGTATGATCAACGCCTGCATACATGATGGCGATATTGTAATTGTAGACCGCTCTATAAAACCCATAAGCGGTAAAATTGTAATTGCGGTTGTGGATGGTGAAATGCTGATACGGCGAATGGAAAAGACCATAAACAAAATGCGGTTGATTCCAGAAACGCCCAAACTCTCGCCCATTGAAGTGAGCGAGTTTAGCGATCTCGTGATCTGGGGAGTGGTGACTTATGTGATAAAATCCATGACCTGAGTTTGTCATCTGAATTAACTGTCGAATGGCTCCGGGCGAATGGCTCTGGATTTCAAGCCAGGAATAAAATAATAACCAAAACCATTAACGAACTTTAGTGCACCCGCATGAAAGCTATTGTAGATTGTAACAGTTTTTACGCCGCCTGCGA